>NZ_JBHZAH010000002.1:0-119631 GCF_042754225.1 Rhodococcus sp. NPDC059234 | reverse complement strand
GTTCACGTCAGACCGGCAGTGCGCCGTCGGACCGTCCGAGATGTCGGGGGAAGAACCGGGTGTCGATCCGGCCATCCGTGGGCACCTGGCGGTGACCTCCCGGGAAGGCGTGCAGCACCTTGTCTTCCGAGGCGAAGGCGTCGAACAACTCGAGACCGAATTCGCGGGGGATCTCCCTGTCGTCCAACGGGAGCAGGAACTCGATCGGGATGGTCACCCGCTTCGCTGCCTCGAGCAGCGCGTCGTGTCCGGACACCCAACCGAAGACCGCAGCGGTGATCCGGGGCTCGGCCGCCGTCAGCGGTATCCCGATCGCGCAGGCCAGCGACACGCCGGAGTAGCCGATTGGGGCGTGCGCGCCGATCTCGGGCAGACCCTGCACGGCGTCGATGGTCGCCTGCCATTCCGGGACGGCGCGTTCGGCCACCGATGCGCAGTAGTCGGCGAGGATTCGCCCGAACGACGGGCTGCCTTCGGCCCGAGCCTGGCGGAACTCGGCGACCAGACGTTGGTCCTGTGCGTTTCGCGCCCGGTCGCCATGTCCGGGCGCGTCGATGGAGACGACGTGGAAACCGTCCCTGGTCACCGAGGAATGGGCCCGGGCCACGTGTCCCGGGGCCTTCTTGTCCAAACCGCCGGGGTGGCCGGCCAGGATCACGGGCGCACCGGCGGAACCGGATTCCGGTGACCAGAGCACACCCGTGACGTCGTCCAGGGTGAAAGTGCGTTCGATGACACCGTTCGATGATGTCTCTGAGGTGAAATGCATGGTGTGTTGCCTTTCGGGATTGCCGTTGGTCAGGCGCTCCCGGCGACACCTACGTCGATCGCCGAACCGTGAACACGAGTGGGAGCACCCACAGAGTTGCAGCGTTCATGGGTCCCACCTCCTCGCGTACCGTCACGGTCCTGGGCACGCTATCAACGCGAACGCGATCCCGTCCAACCATTTTCTCGTCGCCCGCCCGACGTCCACCGCTGCGTGGAGGCCCGACCCGATGCGGCACCCGCCGTCCTCTGTCCGAGAGCGAGCATCGCCTCGGTGACCTCGCCGACCGCCGCATCGGGGATCGCAGTGGCGGCCTCCTCGAGGACGAGCAGCCGTGCCCCGGGGATCTCGCGCGCGATCGCCTCGCCGTTGCCGACGGGGAAGAACCGGTCGCGGCGGCCGTGGACGACGAGCGTGGGGACCTCGATCTCCGGCAGGCGCTCGCGCCAGCGGGGTGTGCAGTCGAGCCGGGAGAACACCATGCCCATCTGGTTGGCCGTCTGAACCGGGGGTGCGGTGCCCGGTGTGCGGTCCCAGATGCGCGCAGCGATTGCGCGCGCGGCGACGGGGTCGTCGCCGCGCAGCTCCGCGCCGACGGCGGCGAACTCCGCAACCGCCTCGCGATCGGTCCAGTCCGGCATCGGACGCGCAAACAGCCGGCTCATCGTCGCCTGGTCGTGGTCGGGGAGGTCCCGGTCGGGCGGGCCAGGGGCAACCGCGCGGGTGCCGACCAGCGTGAGCGCCGAGAACGCGCCCGGATGGTCGAGCACGGCCACCTGGGCGACCATCCCGCCGACGCCGATCCCCGCGAGGTGCGCGGGCCCACCGCCGAGCGCGTCGGCAAGGGCCGCCGCGTCGGCGGCGAGGCCGCGCAGGGTGTAGGCGGGCGCCTCCGGATCCGTCGTCGTGGACTCTCCGCTGTCGCGCAGGTCGTAGCGCACCACCCGGCGCCCGCCGGCGGCGAGTCGCTCGCACAGCGCGTCGGGCCAGGAGAGCATCGTCGTCCCGCCCGCGAGCAGGACGAGTGGCGCGTCGTCGTCACCGAACGACTCGATGCCCAAGGCGATCTCATTGGCGTCGACGGTGGTCATCGGGTCACCGGAAGACGCCGTAGGTCACGGGCGTCGCAGTCGACGAACGCGGGCTTGCCTGCGCCGTAGCCGGACGTGTCGTCCCAGCGTTTCGGCCCGTCGACAACGTCGAAGAGGTGGCGGCCAGGGACGCGGTCGGGAGAGACCGAGATGTCAGCGCTGATTCGAGTCATACCAGGGCAGACCCGATCCGCCGCCCGAACTCATCGCGCACGCATCAAGTCGCCCCCCAGGTCGGCCAACACCGCGAATCGGGCATGTGGATCACGATCGACGGCTGGAGTGCTAGCCGCCGTACCCGTTCCGCGGCGCGGCCATCGCCTTCGTCAGCCGCCCGATCGACGTACCGATCGCCAGGTCGTCCGCGAGCGCCGCGAGCCGCTCCGGGTCCGCGGGCTCGACGGGCAGCGGGTCCGGACGCGACATCTCGACCGCCGTGTCGGTGGCGACGCGAACGACGGGCAGCGCTGAATCGAGATAGTCGGAGGCCGCGGTGAGCTTGGTTCGGATGCCCTTGGCCAGACCGGACTCGGGATCGTCGACGGCCTCGCGAAGCGCCTCGACCGACCCGTATTCCAGCAGGAGTGACGAGGCGGTCTTCTCGCCGACTCCCTTGACGCCCGGCAATCCGTCGGAGGGGTCGCCGCGCAACAGGGCCAACTCCGCGTACCCGGCGCCCGGTCGATCCGCGGGCACGCCGTACTTCTCGGCCACCTCGGCGGGACCGAAGAGCTCGGCCTTCGACAGCCCGCGCCCGACATACAGCACCCGGACCGGGACCGGGTCGTCGGCGACCACCTGCAGCAGGTCGCGGTCGCCACTGACGACCACGACGGTGTCTGTGCGTTCGCGGGCGGCGAGGGTGCCGAGCACGTCGTCGGCCTCGAACCCGTCCGCGCCCGCGGTGGCGATGCCGGCCGCGGCCAGCACGTCGAGGATCATCGGGACCTGCGGTGTGAGCGTGTCGGGCACTTCCTCGACGTCCGGACTTGCCTCGAGCTCGGCGGCGACGCGGTGCGCCTTGTACGACGGCACCAGGTCCACCCGGAACTGGGGACGCCAGTCCAGGTCGAGGCACACCGCGAGACGGCTCGGCTGGTGCCGGGTGATCAGCGCCGCGACCATGTCCGTGAACCCGCGCACGGCATTGACGGGTCGACCGTCCTTCGACGTGAACGACTCGGGGAGGGCGTAATACGCGCGGAACCACAGGCTCGCGCCGTCGAGGAGAAGCAGGGGTCCGGTCATGCCGCCCATCCTGCCAAACCTCGATAGCCTGGGTGCCATGAGTACACAGAGCCCCTCGACCGGACGCTTCCCGACGGCCGTCTACGGCGAGCGCCTCCGGCGCGCCGCGGAACTCACCGCGAACGCGGGACTGGACGCGCTGCTCATCACGCCCGGCCCCGACCTGAAGTACCTGATCGGCTCGGGAGCCGACTCGTTCGAGCGGCTGACCTGCCTGGTCGTGCCCGCCGACGGAAGCCCCGCGTCGGTGGTCGTGCCGCGGCTCGAACTGGCGGCGCTCGGCGACTCGGCGACCGCGGAACTCGGTCTGCCGGTGCGGGACTGGGTGGACGGGGTCGACCCGTACGCGCTGGTGGGCTCGCTGCTGCCGCAGCCGGGCAAGACCGCCGTCGCGGAGGCGATGCCCGCGCTGCACGTGATCCCGTTGACCGCGGCGCTGGGTTCGCCGCCGATCCTGGCCACCGGTGTGCTGCGTGAGCTGCGAATGATCAAGGACCAGGCCGAGATCGAGGCGTTGCGTCGCGCGGGCGCGGCGATCGACCGGGTGCACGCGCGGATGGGTGAGTGGCTGCGGCCGGGCCGCACCGAGGCCGAGGTGGCCGCGGACATCGGCGCCGCGATCGTCGAGGAGGGCCACACGGGGGCCGAGTTCATCATCGTCGGGTCCGGCCCGCACGGCGCCGACCCCCACCACGAGGTCTCCGACCGCACCATCGAGCCGGGGGACGTGGTGGTCATCGACATCGGCGGACCGGTTGCGCCGGGCTACAACTCCGACAGCACCCGCACCTACAGCATGGGGGAGCCCTCGCCCGAGGTGGCCGCGAAGTTCGCGGTGCTCGAGCGCGCGCAGCGGGCGGCGGTCGACGCGGTGCGCCCCGGCGTGAGCGCCGAGTCCGTCGACGCGGCCGCCCGCGACGTTCTCGCGGCGGAGGGACTGGCCGAGGTCTTCGTCCACCGCACCGGCCACGGGATCGGCCTGTCCGTGCACGAGGAGCCGTACATCGTGGCGGGTAACCGGATCGAGCTCGCCGAGGGGATGGCGTTCAGCATCGAACCGGGCATCTACTTCCGCGGCGACTGGGGCGCCCGGATCGAGGACATCGTGGTGGTCACCGCGGACGGGTGCGAGTCGATGAACACCCGCCCGCACGGACTCACCGTGCTGGTTCCTTGACACTGCACACGCCTGTGTAAACGATGGGGTGTGACGCCGACCACACCGGCGGTGCTCCCACCATCACAGACCAGGACGTGCGCCATGACCGCAACTCCCGTGACCAGGCAGGGCTTCGGATCGATCCGGGCGGGCGGACTGAACTGGGATGCCTTTCCGCTGCGGTTGTTCAGCAAGGGGAACGCGCATTTCTGGGACCCCCGGTCCATCGACTTCGGCAAGGACGCCGAGGACTGGGTGGGGCTGACCAGTGAGCAGCAGCGCAGCGCCACCTTCCTGTGCACGCAGTTCATCGCCGGCGAGGAGGCTGTCACCGAGGACATCCAGCCGTTCATGAAGGCGATGGCGTCGGAGGGCAGGCTCGGCGACGAGATGTACCTGACCCAGTTCTGTTTCGAGGAGGCCAAGCACACCCAGGTCTTCCGGCTCTGGATGGATGCCGTCGGGCTGACCGGTGACCTGCACCCGTACGTCGCGGACAACCCGTACTACCGCGAGCTGTTCTACGAGGAGCTGCCGGGCTCGCTGCGGATCCTCGAGACCGACCCCAGCCCGGCCAACCAGGTCCGCGCGAGCGTCACCTACAACCACGTGATCGAGGGCAGCCTCGCGCTCACCGGCTACTACGCCTGGAAGAAGGTGTGCACCGAGTGGAACATCCTGCCGGGCATGGTCGAACTGATCCGGCTGATCGGCAACGACGAGCGCAGGCACATGGCGTGGGGCACGTTCACCTGCCGCCGGCACGTCGCCGCCGACGAGAGCAACTGGGACGTCGTGCAGCAGCGGATGGCCGAACTCATGCCGCTCGCACTGGGCATGATCAACTGGGTCAACGACCAGTTCGAGGTGCAGCCGTTCGGCCTCGACAACGACGAGTTCCTCGCCTACGCCGCCGACCGCGCCCAGCGCAGGCTCGGTGCGATCGAGTCGGCGCGCGGACGTCCGATCGAGGAGATCGACCTCGACTACACCCCCGAGGTGCTCGAGGAGAAGTTCGGCGAGGAGGATGCCGCATCCTTCGCCGAGATCGCGCAGAAGTGACGCGACACCACCCCGACCGACTACCGGTAGCAGTACGAATCGGAGGAGGCGTCGCCACCCTGGAGACGCACCTGGTGGGCGCGCAGGCCCCGGAAGTCGTCGCCGTGCGGGAAGAAGGCCTGGTCGACGGTCATGCCGCCGTGGGGTTCGGCGTGCAGGACGGCCATCCAGGCGCCGACGCCGTCCGGGTAGAACTGGTCGTCCCACGCTCCGTAGAGGGAGTTGGTGAGGTAGACCCGCCGCCCGTCACGGCTGATCTCGACCATCTGCGGGCCGCCGGACAGCGGCTGGTCCGGCGCCGCCGGATGGGCGTTGCGGCCGACGATCCCGCCGAGCCGGACAGACCCGGCTTCTCTCGGGTTGGCGGGGTCGTGCACGTCGAACTGCTTGAGCTCCCCGGTGCCCCAGCACGAGACGTAGAGGAACTGGTCGTCGACCGAGAGGTCGATGTCGGTGACCAACGGCGGCACCGCACCGAACGGCTTCAGCGCCGGCGGCAGTAGGTCGGGATCGGCCGGCTCGGCCGGGATGGTGATCACCTGGTCCACCGCCCAGGCGCCGCCGTCGCGGTGCCATCGCCACACCGACGCCGACAGGTCCTCGGTCGAGACCACCACGCCGACGAATCCCCATGCGGCGTCCGGGTCGTGCGACGGCCGCAGCTCGAGCGGCATCTGGTACTGCTCGCCGAGGTCCACGCGCTGCTTGTGCTCGCCGGCGGCGAGGTCCCAGAAGTGGATCGCGTGGCCGTACTTGTTCGCCAGCAACAGCTCCGGTACCAGCCCGTCCTCGATCATCGACGGTGTGCCCCATTCGCTGGTGATCAGCGTGTTCTGGTTGAGATGCCACCAGGCGTCGTAGGCGAGATACTGCGGCCCCCGGTCGGTTTCCCATTTCCGGAGTACGTCGAAACTGGCGTGATCGAGCAAGGCGATGCCGCCCGGCCCGTCCGATCCGTCTGCGCCGCCGAGGCAGGTCATGAACACCCCGTCCGGGCCGCAGTGCGAGGTGTGCGGTCGGGAGTAGCCGGCCTTGTCTGCGAGCTCGGTGCCGTCCGTGATCTTGGACAGGCTGGGTTGCCGTGGGTCGGGCTGGGTGTCGAACACGTAGAGGCGCGACGAGCGCAGACCCGGCACGATCAGGTACCGCCGCGCCAATCCCTGCAGGTCGTGGCCCTCGTGTTTGAGAGCGCTGCTGCAGGCGTTCCAGCCGAAGTGGTGCAACTCGTCGCCCGTGTGGGGCACGTCGGTCCAGCCCACCACCTTGCCGTATGTACCCGAAGCAGGATCCACATCGATCACGGTCAGCGCGTCGGGCTTCGCCGCCGCGCGGTCGAACGCGACCACGTAGGCCAGTTGCTCCGGCGGGGCCGCAGCCGCCTCGGCCGCGCTGCGGTAGAACGTCGGGTCCGTCGTTGGCTGACTCATCCTCAGCCTCCTCCGCGGTAGACCTGCGGGCTGTCAGGCGATGAAGTTGCCGAAGGTCGGGTTCGCCTGGCACAGCGGCATGCTGCCGAGGTTGATCGACCCGAACAATGACGCCATCACGTTGCCGTGACCGGTGTACACCGTCTTCGACAGGTACGGGTAGGTGCCCTCGAGATTCGCGATCCCCGTCTGCCCGGTGTCGAAGTTGACCCACGCGACGGTGACCTGCCCGGCGGCCGGGATCGGCGGCGCGGCGGGGAAGGTCTGGAACCTGATCTCCCCGGGATTGATCCCGGGCTCGGGCCCGGACTGGCCGGTCGCGCCGGTCAGCGACATCAGGCTGCCCTGGTTGGGGCACCCGATGGTCAGCGCCGGCGGCCCGAACGGGTGCGGCGGCAGTGCCTGCCCCGGCGCCGCCACCACGAGGGCGGCAGCCGCAGGCACGGCGAGCGTCAGAATCCGAAGGGTGGTGCGTCGAGCGCCCATGGCTGCTCCTCGGTTGAATTCCCCGCGACCCACCTCACGGTATCGCCGAGGCCGGGGCTTAGTCGAGGGGCACGGACCGAATTCGCCCGGGTGTCAGCGGCCGAGCAGGGTCGCCAGCCCGAGCGCCCGATGCACGCTGACCTCGATGACCACGCGGGTCGGATTCTCCCGCGGCTGCCGGTACCGGCGGGCGTAGCGGGCCACCGCCTCCGCCACCTCGTCCGGGTCGTCGCTGACCCGGGCCGGCCCCTCGAGCGTCAGCCACCGCGCCCCGTCGATCTGGGTGAGCGCCGCGTACCCGCCGCGCGCCGCGTTGAGCGCCTTCTGCGAACCGCCGTTGGTGATCACCCGCGCCAACTGGCGGTCCGAGTCCCAGGTGAACCCGACCGCCACCACGTGCGGGGTGCCGTCGCGGCGCAGTGTGGTCAGCGACGCCAGGTGACGGTCGGCGAGGAAGTCGAGCGCGTCCGTCGGCAACTCGGCGGGATTGAAGGGGGTGCGGGCCATGACCCGACGCTAGTCGAGGACACTTGATGTCATGAGTGTCGGATCGGTAGTCGTGCTCGGTGGCCGCAGCGAGATAGGACTCGAGGTCGCCACCAGACTCGCGCCCGGAAAGCCGGTGATCCTCGCCGCCCGGCGCAGCGACGAACTCGCCGACGAGCGGGCCGCGGTGCTCGCCGCCGGCGCCACCTCGGTGCAGACCGTCGAGTTCGACGCGGACCACCTCGCCGACCACGGCCGGGTCCTGTCCACGATCGTCGAACTCGGACCGATCGACGTGGTCGTGCTCGCGTTCGGAATCCTGGGCGACCAGGCCCGCGCGGAGACGGACGCCCAGCACGCGGTCAACGTCGTCCACACCGACTACGTCGCGCAGGTCAGCGTGCTCACCCACCTCGCGCAGCTGCTGCGCGCCCAGGGCACCGGCCGCATCGTGGTGTTCTCCTCCATCGCCGGGGTCCGGGTGCGGCGCGCGAACTACGTGTACGGCTCGGCGAAGGCAGGCCTCGACGGATTCGCGAGCGGCCTCGGCGACGCCCTGCACGGCAGCGGGGTCTCGCTGCTGCTGGTGCGGCCCGGCTTCGTGACCGGCCGGATGACCGAGGGCATGAGCCCGGCACCGATGTCCTCGACACCCGGACAGGTCGCCGCCGCGGTGGTCGCGGCGCTCGGCAAGAGGCGCGAGCGGGTCTGGGTGCCCGGCCTGCTGTGGTCGGCATCCGTCGTGATGCGCATGCTCCCGCAACGGATCTGGCGGCGGATGCCCCGATGAGCGGACCGATCGTCGTGGTCGGCATCGGTGCGGACGGCTGGGACGGGTTGTCGCCGAACGCGCGCCGCGCCGTCATCGGGGCGGACGTGCTGATGGGATCGCCCCGCCAACTCGACCTGGTACCCACCGGCGACGCCCGCCGGGTGTCGTGGCCGTCGCCGCTCGCGCCGGCGCTGCCCGGACTGCTCGCCGAGCACGCCGGGCACCGCATCTGCGTGCTGGCCAGCGGCGACCCGATGTTCCACGGCATCGGGGTGACCCTGATCCGGCTGCTCGGAGCCGCGCGGGTGCGCGTGCTCGCGCAGCCGTCGTCGGCGTCGTTGGCGTGTGCGCGGCTGGGCTGGGCGCTGCACGAGACGCCCGTGGTGTCGCTGGTGACGGCGCCGCCGACGACCCTGATCCCCGAGTTGTCGCACGGTCGCCGGATGCTGGTGCTCAGCCGCGACGAACACACGCCCGCCCTGGTCGCGGAACTGCTGCGCGACTCCGGATTCGGCGACACCGAGATCACCGTGCTCGAGCAGCTCGGCGGCCCCGCCGAGGCGGGCTTCCGCGGTCGGGCGACCGGGTGGACGCGCGCCCCGGGCGACCGGCTGAACCTGCTCGCCCTGTACTGCAGGCGCAGTCCGGGCGCGGTGCGCCACACCAGGATTCCCGGACTGCCCGACGACGCGTTCGCCTCCGACGGGCAGCTGACCAAGCGGGAGGTGCGGGCCTTGACGGTCGCCGCACTGGCACCGGAGCCGGGCGAACTGCTGTGGGACGTCGGCGGCGGCTCGGGCAGCATCGCGATCGAGTGGATGCGCACCGACCCGACCTGTCGCGCCGTGAGTTTCGAACGCGACCCGCAACGTCGCGACCGGATTGCCGAGAACGCGCTGCGGCTCGGGGTCCCGGCGCTCGACGTGCGCGGCGCCGCACCCGGCTCGCTCGCCGACGCTCCGAGGCCCGCCGCGATCTTCCTCGGCGGCGGCGTCACCGCCCCCGGCGTGTTCGACGCCTGCTGGGCCGCGCTCGAGGCCGGCGGGCGGATGGTCGTCAACGCCGTCACCGCCGAGTCGGAGTCGCTGCTGCTGCAATGGCACGGCCGGCACGGCGGCGAGCTGCGCAAGTTCCAGATCTACCGCGGCGCCGCCCTCGGCGGCTTCACCGCATGGCGACCGCACCTGCCGGTCGCGCAGTGGATCGTGACGAAGGAGAACGACAGGTGACCGTCCGTTTCATCGGCGCCGGCCCCGGCGCCGCCGACCTCATCACCGTGCGCGGCGCGCGGATCCTCGGGGAGAGCCCGGTCTGCCTGTACGCGGGCAGCCTGGTGCCCGCCGAGTTGCTGGACCTGTGCCCGGACGGCGCGCAGATCGTCGACACCGCGCGACTGAGCCTCGACGAGATCACCGACCTGCTGGTGTCCGCGGACCGTGCGGGCAGGGACGTCGCGCGGCTGCACTCGGGCGACCCGTCGATCTACAGCGCCGTCGCCGAGCAGGTGCGCCGGCTCGACGAGGCGGGCGTCGGGTACGAGATCGTGCCGGGCGTGCCGGCGTTCGCGGCCGCGGCGGCCACCCTCGGCCGCGAACTCACCGTCCCCGGGGTGTCGCAGTCCATCGTCCTGACCCGGGTGTCGACGCTGTCGACGGCGATGCCCGAGGGCGAGGACCTCGCGACGCTCGGCGCGAGCGGGGCGACGCTGGTGATCCACCTGGCGGCGCACCGCATCGACCAGGTCGCCCTGGAGCTGCGCGGACCGTACGGGGGCGACTGCCCGGCCGCGGTGGTCGCGTTCGCCAGCCGGCCGGACGAGATCGTGCTGCGCGGCACCGTGGATTCGATTGCGGCGCAGGTACACGAGGCCGGGGTGACCAAGACGGCGGTCATCGTCGTCGGCCGCGTGCTCAGCGCCGCGGGATTCCCGGACAGCTACCTGTACTCCTCGACCCGGCGTCGTACCACCCACTGATGACCCGGTTGCTGGTTCTCGGCGGTACTGCTGAGGGTCGCGCGCTGGCCGCCGGACTGTCCACCGAGCCCGACGTCGAGGTCGTGTCGTCGCTCGCGGGTCGCGTGCGCGAGCCCCGGCTGCCCGGGGGCGAGGTCCGGATCGGCGGGTTCGGCGGCGCGGACGGGTTGCGGGACTGGCTGCGGGACAACCGGATCGACGTCGTCGTCGATGCCACGCATCCGTTCGCCGCGCGCATCACCGGCAACGCCGTCGCGGCGACTCGGGCGCTGGGAGTGCCGCTGGCGGTGCTGCGCCGGGCCGCGTGGACGCCGATCCCGGGGGACCGGTGGACCGAGGTCGACTCCCTCGACGACGCTGCCGCCGCGCTGCCTGAACTGGGCTCACGGGTGTTCCTCACCATCGGGCGCCAGGGGGTCGACCGGTTCGCCGGGGTGGATGCGTGGTTCCTCGTCCGGGCCATCGACCCGCCGGACGGTGCGATGCCGGCCAGGGCGACGCTGCTGCTCGACCGCGGTCCGTTCGACGTCGGCGCCGAAATGTCGCTGATGCGAGAGCATTCCGTCGAGGTACTGGTGACGAAGAACAGCGGTGGCCCGCTGACCGAGGCGAAGCTGACCGCCGCCCGCGAACTCGGCCTGCCGGTGCTGATGGTGCAGCGGCCGCCGGTACCGGTCGGGGTCACCGTCACCGCCGACGTCGCGGCCGCGGCCGACTGGGTGCGGGGCCAAACGCGGCAATGACCCGCGGCCGGCGCCGAGGCGGCGAAGCTGTTGCCGCACCCGGTCATTCTCGCTGCGCCCGCCGGAGCAGCAGCTCGCGTTCGCGGGCATTGCGCGTCAGCGCCGCTGCCCGCTCGAACTCGGCGCGGGCGTCGCCGTCGCGTCCGAGTCGCGACAGCAGGTCGCCGCGGACACTGGGCAGCAGGTGGTAGTCGCGCAGTGCCGGTTCGTCGGCGAGGTCGTCGACGATCTCGAGGGCGACCGCCGGACCCCGCGCCATCGACACGGCCACCGCGCGATTCAACGCCACCACGGGTGACGGGGTCGACTCGAGCAGCCGGTCGTAGAGGGCGGTGATGGTCGCCCAGTCGGTGTCCTCGTAGCGGGCCGCGCGGGCATGACAGGCCGCGATCGCCGCCTGCACCGAATAGGGTCCGACCCGCCCGTGGCCGCGAAGTCCCGCGCGCTGCAGCGATTCCATGCCGAGCCGGACGAGCATCCGGTTCCACCGGCCGCGGTCCTGGTCGGCGAGCAGCACCGGCGTGCCGTCGGCATCGACGCGGGCGCCGGTTCGCGACGCCTGCAGGTAGAGCAACGCGAGCAGGCCGTGCACCTCGGGTTCGTCGGGCATGAGCGCCGAAAGCACCCGCGCGAGGCGCAGCGCGTCCTCGCACAGGCCGGGGCGAAGCAGGTCGTCGCCTGCGGTCGCCGAGTAACCCTCGTTGAAGATCAGGTAGACCACCTCGAGCACCGACGACAGCCGAGCGGCCCGGTCGGGGCCGACGGGCACCTCGAACGGCACCTGCCGGGCCGCCAGGGTCCGTTTGGCCCGCACGATCCGCTGCGCGACCGTCGATTCGGGCGCGAGCACGGCACGGGCGATCTCCGCGGTGGTGAGGCCGCCGAGCAGGCGCAGGGTCAGCGCGATCCGGGCCGGGGTCGACAGGACCGGGTGGCAGGCGACGAAGATCAACCTGAGCAGGTCGTCGTCGATGTCGTCGGTGTCGGCCGGCAGTTCGGGTGCTGGCGTGGGCTCGAGGCCGCGGCCGATCTCGACGAGTTTGCGGGCGTACGTCTGATCCCGCCGGACCACGTCGACGGCGCGGTTCCGGACGGTGGCGATCAGCCACGCGCCCGGCCGGTCGGGAATCCCGGTGTGCGGCCACTGCTCGAGCGCGGCGACGAGGGCGTCCTGCGCCAGTTCCTCGGCGCGGCCGACGTCGCGGACGATCCGGGCGGCGGCGGCAATGACCCGTGGCGATTCGATCCGGAACACCGTCTCGATCGTCTCGTCCACCGTGTACGACTCCACAGGTCCGATGACAGCAGTCCGCGGATGCCCGGTCAAGGTCGCGCGGTCGTCGGCCGCGCGATCTGTCGTCGCAATCCGTTGAGCGCGGCGTGCTGCGCACGGACCACGGACAGCGGGCTGGTCAGCAGGATTCGCGCGGTCTCGTCGGCCGACAGCCCGCGGACGAGGCGCAGCAGCAGCACGTGCTGCTGCTGCGTGGGCAGCGCGTCGATCATTGCGTGGCCCGTCCTCGTCTGCTCGATGGTCACCGACACACGGTGTCGAACGCTGTGTGCCGATCGGAAGGGACTGCTGTCCCTACCTTCCGGGACTTCACTCGTCGGCGATCTGGCGCAGTTCGAGTGTGACGGTCCAGTAGTCCTCGTGGACCTGCAGGAATCGGCGCGACCACTCGAGGGCCTCGGCCTTGTCCTTGCACTGCATGATGGCGTAGCCGCCGATGACCTCCTTGGTCTCGGTGAACGGCCCGTCGGTGTAGCTGAGCTCGCCGCCGGACCAGGTGATCTTCGTGCCCTCCGAGCTGGGCGTCAGGCCCTGGGTCTCGAGCATCACGCCGGCCTTGGTCACCTCCTCGAGCAGGGTGCCCATGCGTTCCATCAGTTCCGGGCTCGGTCCGTCGGCGGGGGCGGTGCGCTCGTCGACGTGGATGAGGGACAGGTAGCGGGGCATGACGACTCCTCGTTGTCGGGTTGGTGTCGGGCGGGTTCGTTCCCGCCTCTACCCGTACGTCGATCGGTCCCGACCGGATTCGACATCGGCGGCAGATCTTTTCCGAATCTTCCGGTCGGGTTCCGGTTGTGACGGCCGTCACCGCTGGGCTAGCTTCGGAGAAGAGGGGCGGACCGAGCTGGTGAGGAGACTCAGGTGACGGAATCCGAGCACCACCCGCACACCGATCACGACCATGTCCACGGACCCGGGTGCGGCCACGTCGCCGTGCCGCACGGTGACCATGTCGACTACGTGCACGAGGGTCACCTGCATCGGGTGCACGGCGACCACGTCGACGAGTGCGAAAATCCGGGGCACTCCGTGCACGGCGCTCACGAACACCACCACGGTGAAGCGTGTGGGCACGTGGCAGTACCGCACGGTGACCACGTCGACTACATCCACGAGGGGCACCGGCACGCCGAGCACGGCGACCACTACGACGAGCACTGACGACGATCCGGGCGGGGCCCGGATCGTCTGGTGTCTCAGGCCGGGTACCGCCGCGGCGTGAACACCTTGCGCTCGCCGCCGCTCTCGACCACCGTGGTCAGCGAGGATCCGACGATCAGCAGGGTGCGCATGTCGATCTCGGACGGTTCGAGTTCACCGAGCGGCACGATCCGCACGCTCTCCTCGGGTCCCGCGACGTCCCGGCCCACGATCACCGGGGTCTGCGGGGTGCGGTGCTCGAGCAGCAGTTCCTTCATGGCGCCGACCTGCCAGGTCCGGCTCTTCGACGCCGGGTTGTACACGGCGATCGCCATGTCGGCCGCCGCGACCGCGGAGATCCGCTTGGCCACGACGTCCCAGGGCTTGAGCCGATCGGAGAGCGAGATCATCGCGTAGTCGTGCCCGAGCGGTGCGCCGACCCGGCTGGCGACCGCGTTGGCCGCGGTCATGCCCGGCAGCACCCGCACCGGCACCTCCGACCACTGGGGCTCGGCGGCCATCTCGATCACCGCGGCGGCCATCGCGAACACGCCCGGATCCCCGGAGGACACCACGACCACCCGGGCCCCGCGCTTGGCGAGGTCCAGCGCCATCGCGGCACGCTCGGACTCGACCTTGTTGTCGCTGGCGTGCCGGTGCTGTCCCGCGCGCTCGGGCACCCGGTTGACGTAGGTGGTGTAGCCGACGATGTCCGTGGCGCGGGCGAGTTCCTCGCGCACCTCGGCGGTCGTCCAGGCGTCGTCACCGGGGCCGAGGCCCACCACGGTGACATGCCCCGTCACCTCGCTCGCCCCGGCCACCTCGTCGGACGAAACGTGCTGCGCCGCGGCATTGTTCGAGGGGCTGGGCACCAGCGCGATGGAGAAGTACGGCACCTCGGACTCGTCGACGTCGGCGGCCGCGATCACCCGCTGCCTGTCGGTGCTGGCCCGCTCGACGTAGCTGGCCTCGGCCAGCCGACCGGAGTCCGAGAGCGCCTGGCGCACGGCGGGGAAGGTGCGGCCGAGCTTGAGGATCGCGGCGGAGTCGGTCTCGCGCAGTCGGCGGGTCAACTCCGCGACCGGCAGGGTGCCGGGCAGCACGGTGAGGACCTCGTCGCGCTCGACCAACGGCACGCCGAGCGCGGCGGAGGCCGCGCTGATCGAGGTGACCCCGGGGATCACCTCGGCGTCGAAGCGCTCGCACAGCCTCTTGTGCATGTGCATGTAGGAGCTGTAGAACAGCGGGTCACCGGCGGCGAGCAGCGCGACGCTCCGACCCGCCGCGAGGTGCGCGGCGAGACGTTCGGCGGCCGCGACGTAGAACTCGTCGATGGCGCCCTGGTAGCCGCCCGGGTGGTCGACCGTCTCGGTGGTCACCGGGTAGACGAGGTGTTCCTCGAGCTGGCCCTCACGCATGTACGGCGCGGCGACGGCCCGGGAGATGCTGCGGCCGTGCCGGGCGCTGTGGAAGGCGACGACGTCGGCCTCGGCGATGATCCGCGCGGCCTTGACGGTGACGAGTTCCGGATCGCCGGGCCCGAGCCCGATGCCCCAGAGCTTGCCGCCGGCGGAGCGCGGGCTGGTCGCTGCGTTCGCCATCACTCGACCTCGCTGGCGATGGCGTTGAGGGCGGCCGCGGTGATGGCGCTGCCGCCGCGCCTGCCGCGGACCACCAGGAAGTCGATGTCGCCTGCGCGCGCGATCAGGTCCTCCTTGGACTCGGCCGCACCGATGAACCCGACCGGGCAGCCGACGATCGCCGCCGGCTTCGGCGCGCCCTGGTCGATCATGTCCAGCAGGTGGAACAGTGCGGTCGGCGCATTGCCGATCGCGACCACCGCGCCCTCCAGCTTCGGGCCCCACAGCTCGAGTGCGGCGGCGGACCGGGTGTTCTCGAGCTTCTCCGCGATCACCGGCACGCGGGGGTCACCGAGCAGGCAGACGACGTCGTTGTTCGCGGGCAGGCGCCGACGCGTGACGCCCGACGCGACCATCGTCGCGTCGCAGAAGATCGGCGCACCCGAGCGCAGCGCGGAGCGCGCCGCCGACACCACGCCGGGGCTGAACGCCACGTCGTCGACCAGGTCGACCTGACCGCACGCGTGGATCATCCGCACTACCGTCTGCGACACGTCCGCCGGGAACCGGGACAGATCGGCCTCCGCGCGGATCGTGGCAAAGGACTGACGGTAGATCTCGGCTCCGTCGCGGATGTAGTCGGTCATGGCCACCACGATAGTGGGGTCAGCCGTGACCCTGTTCCACCCGGTAACCCTCGCCCGTGGCCACCACATCGGTCACCTCGCCGCGCGGGCGCCCGCACCGCCGCTCGCAACCGGACCAGTGTTGACGCCCCTGCGCGGGCAGTTCCCCGGAGTCGACGGCTGCACTCGCGTCGGTGCGCACGTCGGCCAGCGACTTGGCGCATCCGGGGCGCCCGGTGCAGGCGCTGACCTCCAGCCACGGCGAGTTCGCGTCGAAGATCAGTCCCATCGGGGCGAGCACCCGGACCACCTGTTCGGCCGTCCATTCGTCCAGGTCGCACAGCAGCACGGACTTCCACGGCGTCACCACGATCGGCTTCTCCACCGCGGCGAGGAACTGTGCCGTCCGAGTCGGCAGGGTGCCGAACCGGACGCCGGCGGCGAGGGTGACGGCGCCGTCACCGTGGTCGAGCCAGCCGACCGGGCCCGCGTCGGGCGCCGACAGCGTGACGGGGTCCTGTTCCGGGCGGAGCCCGAGCCGGTCCAGGACACGCTCGGGGCCGCCGTCGATCTCGTGCAGTCGCCACTGGCGGTCGCGGATCTCGAGCAGGGCGCGCGCGGCCGCCAGCAGCGCCCCGACACCGTCGGCCGCGTCGATCCGGACGCCGCTGTCGCGCCCTGCCAGCACCAGCGCCACCCGGTCCGCGGAGACGGCGTGCAGGCCGAGGTCCGCGGACAGGCCGGAGACGTCGCCGCGACCGTCGTCGAGGCTGAACAGCACTCGCCCCGGCAGGTCGGCGAGGGCCGGGTCCGCGCACAGGCCGCGGTCGAGCCCGCGCACCCAGTCCCGGACGTCGACCAGTCCGCCGATGCGGCCCGACAGGGGAGTGGCGACGATGTTGCGGACCCGCTCGTGCGTCGGCGAGGGCAGCAGGCCGGCCGTGGCGAGCCGGCCGGCGAGCGCCTGCGGGTCGGTCACCGCGCGGAACTGGACGTTGCCGCGGGAGGTCAGCTCGAGCTCGCCGTTGCCGAGGTCGTCGGCGGCCTCCGCCAGGGACTGCAGTTGACCGGGCGCGAGGAACCCGCCGGGCAGGCGCACACGGGACAACGCGCCGTCGGCGGCCTGGTGCACGGCGAGGGCGCCGGGGCACGCGTCGGGGCGGGAACGGTCGGGTGTGTTCGGTTCTGCGGACATCGTCTCCAGGCTACGTCGCGGCACCGGTAGCATCAGCGGCGCTTGCGGCAGCTCGAGAGGAAACCGGTGGAAGTCCGGTGCGGTCGCGCCACTGTCACCCGACCGCCCGCCGCTGCGGGCACGGGGAGCCAGACCCTCCGCCGCTGCCGTCCCGAACCGTATGGGGCGCGAAACCCCGAGGAGGCCTCACCGTGATCCTGTTGCTCTCGACGTCCGACACCGACCTGCTCAGCGCCCGTGCCAGTGGCGCGCAGTACCGCTGGGCGAACCCGTCCCGGCTGCTGATCGACGACCTGCCCGGCCTGCTCGAGGAGGTCGAGCTGGTGGTCGTCCGCATCCTCGGCGGGCGCCGCGCCTGGGAGGATGGGCTCGACGCCGTCCTCGCCGCCGGCCTGCCGACGGTGGTGCTCGGCGGCGAGCTCGCCCCGGACGCCGAGCTGATGGAACTCTCGACGGTCCCCGGCGGCGTGTCCGCGGAGGCGCATTCGTACCTGGCCGAGGGCGGCCCGCAGAACCTGCTCGAGCTGCACCACTTCCTCACCGACACCGTGTTGCTCACCGGGTACGGGTTCGAGCCGCCGGTGCGCACCCCCACCTGGGGGCACCTCGGGCGCGACAGCGCCCAGGTCGACGGTCCCACCATCGCGGTGCTCTACTACCGCGCCCAGCACCTGGCCGGTAACACCGAGTACGTCGAGGCGCTGTGCAGCGCGATCGAGGCCGCGGGCGCCAACGCCCTGCCCATCTTCTGCGCGTCGCTGCGCACCGCTGAGCCCGAGCTGCTGGCGACCCTCGGCACGGTCGACGCGATGGTCGTGACCGTCCTCGCGGCGGGCGGCACCAAGCCCGCGGGCGCGTCGGCGGGGGAGGACGACGAGGCCTGGGACGTCACCGAACTCGCCGCGCTCGACGTGCCGATCCTGCAGGGCCTGTGCCTGACCAGCAGCCGCGAGGCGTGGGAGTCCAACGACGACGGCCTCTCGCCGATGGACGTCGCGACGCAGGTCGCGGTGCCCGAGTTCGACGGCCGGCTGATCACGGTTCCGTTCTCGTTCAAGGAGATCGACGCCGACGGCCTCACCGCGTACGTGCCCGACCCCGAGCGGGCGGCCCGGGTCGCGGGCATCGCGGTACGGCACGCCCGGCTGCGGCACATCCCGCTCGCGGAGAAGCGGATCGCGCTGATGCTCTCCGCCTACCCCACCAAGCACGCCCGCATCGGCAACGCCGTCGGCCTGGACACCCCGGCCAGCGCGATCGCGCTGCTCACGCAGATGCGCGCCGCCGGATACGACCTCGGTCCGGTCGACGGTGACGACGCCCTGCCCGGGCTTGCGGCCGGGGACGGCGACGCGCTGATCCACGCGCTCATCGCGGCCGGCGGCCAGGACCCGGACTGGCTGACCGCGGAACAGTTGGAGGGCAACCCGATCCGCATCTCGGCCGCCCGCTACCGGCAGTGGTTCGCCGGGCTGCCCGACGACCTGCGTGAGGGTGTCGAGCAGCACTGGGGCGCGGCGCCGGGCGAGCTGTACGTGGACCGCTCGTCCGATTCCGACGGCGAGATCGTCATCGCCGCGATGCAGGTCGGCAACGTGGTGCTGATGGTGCAGCCGCCCCGCGGCTTCGGCGAGAACCCCGTTGCGATCTATCACGACCCCGATCTGCCGCCCAGCCATCACTACCTGGCCGCCTACCGTTGGCTGGCCGCCCGTCAGGACGAGGGCGGCTTCGGAGCGGACGCGATCGTGCACCTCGGCAAGCACGGGAACCTGGAGTGGCTGCCGGGCAAGACGCTCGGCATGTCCGCGTCCTGCGGCACCGACGCGGCGCTCGGCGAGCTCCCGCTGATCTACCCGTTCCTGGTGAACGACCCGGGCGAGGGCACCCAGGCCAAGCGCCGCGCCCACGCCACCCTGGTCGACCACCTGATACCGCCGATGGCGCGCGCCGAGAGCTACGGCGACATTTCGCGACTCGAACAGCTGCTCGACGAACACTCGAACATCTCGGCGCTCGACCCGTCGAAGCTGCCCGCGATCCGCCAGCAGATCTGGACGCTGATGCGGGCGGCGAAGATGGACCACGACCTGGGCCTGGCCGAGCGTCCCGAGGAGGACGTGTTCGACGACATGCTGCTGCACGTCGACGGCTGGCTGTGCGAGATCAAGGACGTGCAGATCCGCGACGGGCTGCACGTGCTCGGACAGGCACCCGAGGGCGACGCCGAGGTCGAGCTCGTGCTGGCGATCCTGCGTGCCCGGCAGATGTGGGGCGGCGAGCGCACCGTGCCCGGCCTGCGGGAGGCGTTGGGGCTCAGCGAGGCCGGCGACGAGGAACGCGCCCGGGTCGACGCCGTCGAGGAGATCGCGCACGGACTCGTCGCCGCGCTGCAGGCCGCGGACTGGGATCCGGCCGCCGCAGCACGTATCGGCGGCGCGCACGGCGAGCAGGTGGTCGCGGTGCTGGAGTTCGCTGCGGCCGAGGTGGTTCCGCGGCTGCGGCAGACCGCGGGCGAGATCGACCAGGTGCTGCGCGCCCTCGACGGCCGGTTCATCGCGGCCGGGCCGAGCGGCTCGCCGTTGCGCGGTCTGGTCAACGTGCTGCCGACGGGCCGGAACTTCTACTCGGTGGATCCGAAGGCGGTGCCCTCGCGGCTGGCCTGGGAGACCGGACAGGCGATGGCCGAGTCGTTGCTGGCCCGCTACCTGGCTGATCATGGCGAGTACCCGCGATCGGTCGGGCTGTCGGTCTGGGGAACGTCGGCGATGCGCACCTCCGGCGACGACATCGCGGAGGTCTTCGCCCTGCTGGGCGTCCGGCCGGTGTGGGACGAGGCGTCGCGCCGAGTGACGACCCTCGAGGTGATCTCACTCGAGGAACTCGGCCGGCCCCGGGTGGACGTGACCGTCCGGATCAGCGGATTCTTCCGGGACGCATTCCCGCACGTGCTGGCGCTGCTCGACGACGCGGTCCGGATGGTCGCGGCCCTCGACGAGCCCGCCGACGCCAACTACGTCCGGGCGCACGCGCAGGCCGACCTCGCCGAGCACGGCGACGAGCGTCGGTCCACCACCCGGATCTTCGGCTCGAAGCCCGGCACCTACGGCGCCGGCCTGCTGCAGCTGATCGACTCGAAGAGCTGGCGCAACGACGCCGACCTCGCCGAGGTCTACACCACCTGGGGTGGCTACGCGTACGGTCGCGGTCTCGACGGCGCGCCCGCCTCCGACGACATGCGCACCGCGTACCGTCGAATCGCGGTGGCCGCCAAGAACACCGACACCCGTGAACACGACATCGCCGACTCCGACGACTACTTCCAGTACCACGGCGGCATGGTCGCCACGGTCCGCGCGCTGACCGGCAAGTCGCCGGAGGCGTACATCGGCGACAGCACCCGTCCCGAGGCCGTCCGCACCCGCACCCTGTCCGAGGAGACCGCCCGGGTGTTCCGCGCGCGGGTGGTGAACCCGCGCTGGCTCGAGGCGATGCGCCGGCACGGCTACAAGGGCGCCTTCGAGATGGCCGCGACCGTGGACTACCTGTTCGGCTACGACGCGACCACCAATGTCGTCGCGGACTGGATGTACGAGAAGCTCGCCGAGACGTACGTGTTGGACGAGCAGAACCGCAAGTTCATGACGGAATCCAATCCCTGGGCCCTGCACGGGATCGCGGAACGCCTGCTCGAGGCCGCCGAACGCGACATGTGGGAGCAGCCGGAGCAGCACACCCTGGACGGGCTGCGACAGGTCTATCTCGAGACCGAGGGCGAACTGGAGGGCGAGTGACCGGCCCGACGCCGGCATAACAGACCATTCGGACTATTACGGTCGCGGGCATGGCAAGCACACGCGAACGTAGGGCCCTCCGTGCCGGGACCCTAGTCGCGGCCGTCGCCGCGCTGAGGGTCGGCGCGGCGGCCCCGTGGTCACCGCGGTGAACGACTGGGGAGACACCGTGCCGGGTATCGCCTACGCCGTCGCGGCCAGCCGCAAGGACACGGTCTCGACCCCACCCGAGGCGACCTTCCTGACCGCGGGTCCCGGTGCGTCCGTGAACAACGTCTGGATTCAGGACCTGTGTGCCGGCGACCTTTTCGATCACGGCACGCTGCCGACGTCGCCGACCGTCGGGCACATCGTCAAGACCGCGTTGGATCCGTCGTACCGAGGTGATCCCTGCACGGGCCGCTGACTCGTATCCTGTCCGTCATGGCCACCTCGTTGCGCGACATAGGCGCCGCAAAGTACGTCCTGCTGACCACCTTCCGGAAGGACGGCACCGGAGTCCCCACCCCACTGTGGGCCGCACTCGACGGGGACCGTCTGCTGATGTGGACGGTCACCGACTCGTGGAAGGTGAAGCGGATCCGGCGTTCCCCACGGGTGACGGTCGCGGCCTGCGACGTCCGCGGGAACCAGAAGGGCGACGCCGTCGACGCGACCGCCGTCCTGCTCGACGCGGGTGCCACCGATCACGCCCGCGACGCGATCGCCCGCAAGTACGGACTGTTGGGCTGGCTCACGATGAAGGGCAGCCTGCTGCGCCGAGGCAAGAGCGGCACGATCGGCCTGGCGATCACCGCCGCCTGATCGCAAACACGAGACGAGGCCCGTACCGACGAGATATCGGTACGGGCCTCGTGTGTTCGGTTCGGCTGTACAGCTCAGCTGGAGCCGAGCGACGGCAGGCCGCTCAGGTCCGAGCTGCCGGCGAGGTCTCCGAGTCCCGGAATCGGGATGATCGGGGCCAGCGAGGTGAACTGGATCAGCACCTTGGCCTCGTCGTCCCGTGCGGCGAGGCGGTCCGTGCCGCCCTCGGGGATCAGGAACGATCCGCCGCCGCCGCCGCCGGCCAGGGCACCGCCGCCGCCACCGAAGTAGCCCGCGCCGCCGCCGGCACCGGTGTCCACACCCGTGCCACCGGTCCCGCGCACACCGGCACCGCCGGCGGGCGAACCGGAACCGCCGGCGCCGCCTGCGGTCGCGGTGCCCGCCTTGCCGCCCGCGGCACCCGCGGCGTCCTTGCCCGCGTCACCGCCGGGGCCGAGGCTGCCGCCGCCACCGCCGGGAGCGATCAGCAGGCTCGCCTGCATGCCCTTGTCCCGGTCCGTCTTGATCGACTCGGTGCCGACTCCGGAGAAGCCGCCGCCGCTGGTCACGCCCGTGCCGCCGGCCTGACCCACGTTGACGTAGAGCTTCGATCCGGGCTTGACGGGCACGTCGGCGGTGACGAGACCGCCGAGTCCGCCGTAGCCGACGCCGGACTTTCCGCTCTCACCGGTCGCGGTCACCTTGATCGAGGTCACACCGGCCGGGATGTCGAAGGCGTACTCACCCTTGATGTTGAACTTGCAGTTGACGAGGAGTCCCGCCTGGGTGCAGCCCGCGATCTGATTGGCCGATGCGACTCCCGCCCCGCCGGTCATCGCAGCCGCAACGGCTGCCGTCATGCCCACCGTCGCGGCAAATCCGACCGTGCGTCGCACCCGTGTCGAGCCTGCCGACTTCCTACGCCCTTGCATCAACCAACCTCGCAGAGTCTCATTGGATCCGGGGCGGTCACCACCGGCCGCTGGAAGCATGCCATGTTCACCGTGCCCATATGGGTACATTGAGCTACCTGTATCGCCGCGGTCTCACATCCTCAGGATGCGGGACCTCCGAGACTGCCACTACCGCCCGAGCTTCCCGCGCTGCCGCTGCCGCCCGAGCTGCCCGCACTCCCGGTGCCCTCCGCGCTGCCCGAGCTCCCCGACTGCGCCACTCCCGACTCCATGTCGACCTGCACGCTCGCGAAGGCCCCGCGGGCGGCCAGCGCACTGGTACCGCCGGCCGGCACCAGGAAGGAACCGCCGCCACCACCGAGGTTGCCGCCGCCACCACCGAAGTATCCGCCGCCGCCACCGCTGCCCAGCGGACCGCCGAACCCGCCGGCTCCGAGGACACCGCCCGCGCCGCCGACGCCGGCGGCACCACCCGCGACGGACGAACCCGCCTGGCCGCCACCGGGTCCGGGCGCGGGGGTTGCCGCGTCTCCACCCGCGCCGGCGATGCTGCCTGCGCCGCCGCCCGGCGCGACGACCAACCGCGAGAGCAGTGCCTGCTGGCGGTCGCTCTTGATCGACTTCGTTGCGACGGAGGAGAACCCGCCGCCCGCAGCGAGTCCGCCGCCCCGGCCGCTGTCGACCAGGAGGTAGAGCTTCTGTCCTGGCGTCACGGGAAGCTCGGTCACCACCGACCCGCCGCGGCCACCCTGCAGACCGCCGCCGGTTCCGCCGACCGCGGTCACCGTGACCGACCGCACCCCGCCGGGCACGACGAGGACGTACTCCTGCTCGGTGCCGATGCTGTCGTACCTGCACGTCGAATGGTCGTTCGTGGTGGAACATCCGAGAACGAGACCGTCCGCTGCGGCGGTGCCCGCGCCCGTCCCGAGAGCCGCGACTGCCGCCATCCCGACCGCCGCCGCGATTCCCATCGACCGACGAACCCGCACCGCACCGCGCCGCGCTAACCGACTGACCATCAATTCACCCTCACATCGCTCCGGATCCGAGGCGAGCGCCGCCGGATCCGGGGAAGCATGGCACGGCGATCGTGATCGGACACCGGGAATGAGCAAGCAAAGTCTGCGAGTTTGGTTAGCTAGTCTTCGTTGAATCCTCGGAGCCGATTCAGTTCGCGCCGTTCACGTTTCGTGGGTCGGCCCGAACCGCGGTCTCGTTGTGGGAGAGCGAGCAGTACCTCGCGCGGTGGTGGCGGGGGAGTCCGGTCGATCAGGCACAGCGCGGCCTCGGGTGCCCCGACCCGTTTCCTGATCAGCCGGGCGACGACGACGATCCGCTCCGTCCCGGCGACGCGGACGCGGACCTCGTCGTCGACCCGCAGGAGTTGCGCGGGCTTTGCCGGCGTCCCGTTGACGCGCACGTGACCGGCCCGGCACGCGGACGCCGCCGCGGATCGGGTCTTGAAGAGGCGGACCGACCACACCCAACTGTCCAGGCGGACGCCCGAGGATTCTGCCGTCGACACGTACCCGAGCCTACTGGCCGACCGTTTCAGCGATGCTCGGCGCGGCCCAGGGTGACCGGTCTGAGGAATTCGGAGACCAACTCCCGCTCCCACCAGGCCCCGGTGGCGCGCCGGGCGCGCCAGTCCGTGAAGTGGTACTCGTACATGCGGGCGCGCACGAAGGTCGGCGGTTCGTCGTCGAACGGGTTGTGCCGCAGCAGCTTCAGTGTGGCGCGGTCGTTGTCGAGCAGTTTGCTGACGAACGCGAGGAACCAGGTGTCCGCGTAGCTCGGCGAGATCGCCGCGAACCACATCAGCCAGTCCAACCGCAGGTGGTACGGGGCGAACTGCCGCGGACGACGCCGCGGGTCACCCGGCTTGCCCTTGAATTCGTACTCCAGCCACCGTGATTGCGGACCGGGAACGGTGTCCGTCGTGCCCTCGATCACGACCTCCATCCGCACCCGGGTGATGCTGCCGAACGCGCCGTACGTGTTGACCAGGTGCCACCGGTTGAACGACGCGTTCATCAACTGCCGGCGCCCGAGCAGGTTGCGCACCGGCCAGTAGCTGAGCACCACGACCGCCACGGTGAGCGCCGCGACCGAGACGGCGAATGCGGGCGGCCCGGGCGACGTGTCGGGCGCCGCCACCGGCAGGACTCGTTCGAGGAACGGCTCCGGCAGCACCGACGTGGCCAGCACGATGGCAACCCAGTTGAGCCAGGAGAAGTTGCCGCTCGCGACCAGCCAGAGTTGGGTCACGATCATCAGGCCCGCCGCCGCCCCGGCGATCGGCTGTGGCGCGAACAACAGGAACGGCACGACCAACTGGGTCACGTGGTTGCCCGCCGCCTCGACCCGGTGCAGAGGCCCGGGCAGGTGGTGGAAGTACCAGCTCAACGGTCCGGGCATGGGCTGCGTCTCGTGGTGGTAGTAGAGGCAGGTCAGGTTCCGCCAGCAGCGGTCACCGCGCATCTTGATCAGCCCGGCGCCGAACTCGAGCCGGAACAGCAGCCACCGCAGCGCGATCATCACCGCCAGCGGCGCCTCGGTGGCCGAGTTGCCCAGGAAGACGGCGAGGAACCCGGCCTCGAGCAGCAGCGACTCCCAGCCGAAGGCGTACCAGCTCTGCCCGACGTTGACGATCGACAGGTACAGCAGCCACATCGCGAACCACACGAGCATGCACAGTCCGAGGGGAAGCCGCGCCGTCAGTCCCGCTGCCGTGAGGACGGCCAACCCGGCGCCGGTCCACGCGACCGCGGCGAAGAATCGGTCGGAGTAGTGCAGGTGGAAGAGGCTGGGCGACCGCCGGAACCGCGTGCCTCGGAGGTACCGGGGGATGGGGAGCAGGCCGTTCGTCCCGAGCAGCGCGCGAAACTGGTTCGCCGCACAGAGGAATGCGACCGCGTACAGCACCGCCAGGCCCTCCGTGAAGAGCCAGCGGCCGAGCCAGCTACCTCCCGTGGCAAACCAGTCCATCGCCCGTCACCTCGATGACGCGTGCCTCGCTTCGAGCGCCCGAATCGGACGTTACTCCGCCGCGGACGTGCCCGTCGCCCGTGACGTCGGCTCCGGGCGAGTCCGTCACGATGTGCTCGCCACAACTGCTCGCTCAGTCGACGGCAGCACCGAACCACGTCGGCAGCGCGGCGAGCAGATCCCGCTGATCGTCACCGACCCACGCCACGTGGCCGTCCGGCCGCAACAGAGCTGCCGGCACGTCGAGTTCCTCGCCGACGTCGACGACGTGGTCGACCCGATCGGCCCACCCCGTCACCGACAGCCGGCCGGTCTGGTCGAGCAGCAGACCGCGGCCACCGCGCATCAGCTCGTAGAGGCGCCCCCGCCCGAGCCGCACGTCCCGCAGCCGCCGGCCGAGCAGATCGTGCCCGTCGCCGAAGTCGTACCGGATCCCGATCGCGGTGATCTTCTCGATCAGGTACCGATTCACGTCCTCGAAGTCCATCAGCTCCGTCAGCAGTCGGCGCACCGCCTGGGGACCCGGCTCGGTGGACAGCAGCTCCATCTGCGCGCGGGTGTTGTCCAGCACGGCGGCGGCCACCGGGCGCCGTTCGGTCTCGTAGCTGTCCAGCAAGCCGTCCGGCGCCCAGTCGCCCACCGCGGCAGCCAGTTTCCAGCCCAGGTTGAATGCATCCTGGATGCCGAGGTTCAGCCCCTGGCCGCCGGTCGGCGGATGGATGTGCGCCGCGTCGCCGGCGAGCAGCACCCGGCCCGTCCGGTAGCGCTCGGCCAGCCGTGTGGCGTCACCGAAGCGGGACAGCCAGCTCGGCGAGTGCACGCCGAAGTCGGTTCCCGCGAACGCCCGCAGCTGCCGCGTGAACTCCTCGAGGGTCGGCGGGAGCGTGCGGTCCTCCGCCACCCCGTCGGCGGGCACGATGACGCGATACACCCCGTCCCCGAGGAGGCCCGCACCGAAGCGCTTCTGGGTCTTGCGGACCTCGGACACCACGGCCGCCACCTCCTCCGGCGCCGCGGTGAGCTCCATCTCGCCCAGCAGCGTCTCGACCCTGGTGGGCTCGCCGGGGAAACCGATGCCGAGCAGCTTGCGTACCGTGCTGCGACCGCCGTCGCAGCCGACGAGCCAGCGCGAGCGCAGCCGCGACCCGTCGGCCAGCTCGGCGGTCACGCCGTCGCCGTCCTGGCTCAGCCCGACCAGTTCGCAGCCGCGCCGGATCTCCGCACCGAGCTCGGTGGCGTGCTCGGTCAGCAGGCGATCGGTGACGGTCTGCGGGATGCCGAGGACGTACCCGTGCGCGGTGTCCAGCCGGTCCGGCCACGGCATGTCGATGCCGGCGAAAAACCCGCCCACCTCGTACCGCTTGCCGTGGGCGAGGAAGCGTTCCAGCAGCCCGCGCTGGTCCATCACCTCGATGCTGCGCACGTGCAGGCCCAGCGAGCGGACGACCTTGGTCGGCTCCGGCTCCCTGTCCAGCACGAGCACGTGGACGCCGTGCAGCCGCAGTTCGCTCGCCAGCATCATGCCGGTCGGTCCGCCACCGGCAATGATCACGTCGATCATGAAACCCCCATCTTCCCTGGTCCTGACGTCGGATGGCGATTCTGCAGCACGACCGGGGCCTTGCCGCAAGGCCCCGGGTGCGCTATATGTTGAAAGTGGTAGGGAGTCGATGACCCTGCCGTTACCTTGCGCCGCCCGTCGCGATCGCCGGCGGAAGCCGCAGCACCAGCCGGACCCCGCCGAGCGGACTGTCCTCGAACCACGCCGCGCCCCCGTGCAACTCGGCCTGCTGCCGGATCAACGCCAACCCCAGGCCCGAACCGTCCGGCGCCGCCCCGGTGCCGCGCCGGAACCGCTCGAACACGACATCGCGCTCGCCAACGGGTATGCCGGCGCCGTCGTCCGTCACGGTGACGACAACCGCGTCCGCGTCTGCGCGTGCCGCGACCTCGATCACCCGGGCCCCGCCGTGCCGGATCGCGTTGGAGATGGCGTTGTCCACCGCCAGCCGGAGGCCGGCGGGGAGCCCCGTGATCGTGAGGATCGGCGGAACGTCCAGTCGAATGTCCACCCCGCGGTGGGTTCGGATCGCGTCCTGCGCCGCCCGGTCCACGAGCTCGGCCAGGTCGACCTGCTCGAAGTCCGCTTCGGACGACAGCTCGCCCGCGGCCAGCCGTTCGAGCGCACGCAGGGTGGCCTCCGCCCGTCGTTCGGTGCGGAGCGCGTCGTCGAGGATCTCCTGCCGCGTGGCCGCCGGCAGATCCAGCGTCGTCGCCACCTCGAGGTTCGTACGCATCGCCGTCAGCGGTGTCCGCAGTTCGTGGGCGGAGGCGGCCGCGAAGTCGCGGGCGGTCGCCAGGGCCGACGCGGTGCGGGCGCGCTCGGCCGCGTTGGCGTCGAGCAGTGATCGCAGGGCCGCGGCGAGCTCCTCGGCCTCCTTCGCGCCCGACACCCGGGGCGGCGGCGCGGCGGGGTCGACGCCCAAGCGCCGTGTCTGTTCGGCCAGCCGGCGTAGCGGTCGTATCGCGAACCCGGCGAACAGCCAACCCAGCGCGGCCGCGACCACCACGGCGCCGGCGCCGATGATCAGCATCCACCCGTGCAGGCCGTCGATTGTCGCCCGGACCGGGGCGGTCGGTGCGCCGATCGCGATCGTGGCACCGAGCCCGCTGAGCACCTCGGCCGTCCGCACCCGGTACTGCACGCCGTCGACCGACGCGTCGTGCCAGCCGACCGGGAACGCGGGCAGTTCCGTATCGGTCGAGGAGAGCATCAGTCCGCCGGCGCGCAGCGTGCCCGCATATCCCGGGGGCAGCGGGGGCAGCGGTCCCTGCAGGACCCGCAGACTGGTCAGGTTCGCCGCCGCCACCTGCGTGACCGAGTCGAGTTTGCTGTCGAGCTGGGCGGTGACCTGCCGGTCGATGCCGACCCACGCGACGCCTCCGAGCAGCAGCACGACCAGTGCGGTGCCGAGCGCCGCGGCGGCGGTCACCCGCAGCCGCAGCGACACCGGTCGCCCTCGCCCGGTCATCGATCCCGCAGCACGAACCCGATGCCGCGCACGGTGTGCAACACCCGGGGCGCGCCGTCGAACTCCAGCTTGCGACGCAGGTAGCTGACGAAGACGTCCACCACGTTGGTCTCGGTGTCGAAGTCGTACCCCCAGACCGACCGCAGCAGACTCTCGCGACTGAGCACGATCCCGCGGTTCTCGGCCAGCGTGGCGAGGAGATCGAACTCGCGTTTGGTCAGGTGCACCTCGGTGCCGTCGACCTGGACCCGGCGGCCGAGCAGGTCGACGGCGACCGGCCCGACCTTCACCGTTCCCTCGTCGGAGGTGGCGGCCGGTTCCGGACGGCGCCGCAGCAGCGCGCGAATCCGCGCGACCAGTTCGCCGAACTCGAACGGTTTGACCATGTAGTCGTCGGCCCCGGCCTCGAGCCCCGCGATCCGGTCGTCGACCGCACTGCGCGCGCTGAGCACGCACACCGGTACGTCGTTGTTCACCGCCCGTAGCGCCCTCACCACGCCGACCCCGTCGAGGATCGGCAGGTTGAGATCCAATACGACCAGGTCCGGGTCGTGCTCGTCCACGGCGTGCAGGGCGGCCGCCCCGTCCGCGGCCGTCACCACCACGAAGTCCGAAAGCTCCAGACCGCGCCGGAGCGCGGTCTGGACATCGGCATCGTCCTCTACGATCAGTACCTTCTGAACCGCCACCACTCCTTCATCTTGCAGCGTCAGGTCGGCTGACGCCGCCCAATGCGCACTCAGGCCGCGACGGGTCGGGCGGTGAGCAGCGATTCGAGGGAGTCTGCCCACTCGAGGTACTCGTCGGACCATTGCAGGGCCGGATCGGTCGCGAAGACGAGGACGTCGACCTCGTCCTGGGGCGTGTCACCGGGCAGCACGGAGGCCATCCAACCGCGCCCGGGCTCGGTGACGAGCACCTCCTCGCAGCCGGCGGTCGCGAAGATTGCCGCCAGTCCGCGCATCCGCACCTCCGTAGTGGTTGCGGTCACACACCGGCGATCCCGGCCGATCATCCGAATACCCGACATGACGCCTCCTGGTCTCTCGGAACTTCTTGCTCTCCAAGAGAATTCGATTCTCCGAAAAGCTCGTACCAAAAGACTAGGGACGAGAATTTGTGGTTCAGTTGCGAGGAAGTAAGGACTCTGTGAGATTTCGTGCGCTCACGCGAGCGCGTCCACGTAGAGCCACTGCCCGTCCTCACGCACGAACCGACTGTTCTCGTGCAGGGAGTCCCGGATCCCGGACTCGCGGAAGTACGCGACGAACTCGACGGTGCCGGCGGCGTCGAACATGCCGCCGCCGGTGGTCGCGAGCACGTCGAGCCGGAGCCACCGCTGGCTCGGATCGAGTTCCAGCCGGTCCGGCCGGGTGCCGGGATGCCAGGTGCGCAGCAGGTAGTCGACGTCCCCGACCGCGAAGGCCGAGTACCGCGAGCGCATCAGCCGTTCCGCGGTCGGCGCCGTGGCCTCCCCGGAGTGGAAGCGACCGCAACACGACCCGTAGGTCTCACCGCTGCCGCAGGGGCACCGCACCGACGGATCGAGTCCCGGGGCCGTCATCGGGCCGCGCTCACCGAGGACATGTGGAAGTCGGGGATCCGCAACGGCGGCATCGCCGTCCGGGTGAACCAGTCCTTCCACTCCCGCGGCAAGGTCTGCTCCGTCGCGCCGGCCTCGGTGACCCGGCGCAGCAGGTCCAGCGGGCTCTCGTTGAACCGGAAGTTGTTCACTGCGCCGGCGACCCGACCGTCCTCGACCAGGTAGACCCCGTCCCGGGTCAGCCCGGTGAGCAGCAGCGTCGCCGGATCCACCTCGCGGATGTACCAGAGCGTGGTCAGCAGCAGACCTCGTTCGGTGCGCGCGACCATGTCCTCGATCGACGCCCCGCCGCCGCCGGTGAGCAGCAGGTTGTCGCCGGGCACCGCGACCGGCGCGTCGAATTCCCGGGCCGCGTGCCGCGGATAGGCCAACGCGTTGACGGTCCCGTCGCGCACCCAGTCCACCCGGTCCGCGGCCATTCCGTTGTCGAACACCGAGAGCGTCTCGCTGGACGCGGCGGTCGCCACGAACGGCGCGTACTCGAGGCCCGGCGCCGCCGGATCCGAATACAGGGTGAGCGGAATGTCAGTCAGGCGTTCCCCGACGCGGGTGCCGCCGGCCCGCGACAACGCGGTGTGGCCCTCCTGCGCGCCGCGACCCTCCATCGTCCACATCAGGTAGATCATCAGGTCGGCCACCGCCGACGGCGGCAGCAGCGTCTCGTACCGCCCGGCCGGCAGGTCGACCGTGCGGCCGGCCCAGTCCAGTCGGGCGCTCAACTGCGCCAGCAGGGTCGGAACGGACACCTCGCCGAAGTCGCGGGTGCCCGCGCCGACCCAGGCGCTGGCGTCCCCGCGCTTGCCGTTGATCTCCACCGACCCGGTCGGCTGGGTGAACCGCCGACGGACCCCCGCGGAGGTTCCGAGCCAGGTGCTGTGGAGCTGGTGATGTGCGAAGCCGTACAGCTGGTCGGCACCGTCGAATCCGGCGGCGAGATCACCTGCCAGCGTGCCGAACACGCCGATATCGGTCTCGGCGGGCGGCTGGTCCCAGCCGGCCCCGGTATCGCCGGTCCCGGCGATCAGGTCCGTGGCGTCCTCGGCCGGTCGCGCGGACCTCGCGGCCTCCTCGCTGGCTCGGACGACCGCCGCGATCTCCTCCGGGTCGACGCTGCTCGAGCTCACGGTGCCGACCCGCGCACCCGCGCCGTCCCGCACGATCGAGATCACCGTCCACGACCGTGACGTGGATACACCGTTGGTGGTCATGGAGTTTCCCGCCCACCGCAGCGAGGCCTCGCCCGCATCGGTGACGATCACCATCGACTCGTCGACCGTACGCAGCGTCAGTGCGCGCTCGACCAGTTCCTGCGCCGCGATCACAGCCCGCCCTCCATTCGTGTGTTGAGCACGTTCACCCCGCGGAAGAGCGCGGACGGGCAGCCGTGGCTGACCGCCGCCACCTGACCGGGTTGTGCCTTACCGCAATTGAACGCGCCGCCGAGCCGCCAGGTCGACGGACCGCCGACCGCCTCCATCGAGCCCCAGAAGTCGGTGGTGGTCGCCTGGTAGGCGACGTCGCGCAGCTGGCCGTCGAGCCTGCCGTCGCGGATCCGGTAGAACCGCTGGCCGGTGAACTGGAAGTTGTAGCGCTGCATGTCGATCGACCAGCTCTTGTCGCCGACCACGTAGATGCCGTCCTGCACCCGCGAGATCAGCTCGTCCGTCGAGACGTCGGACTCCGGGTCCGGTTGCAGCGACACGTTCGCCATCCGTTGGATGGGCACGTGGTGCGGGGAGTCCGCGTACGAGCACCCGTTCGACCGGTCGAGGCCGAGCCGCGGCGCGAAGACCCGGTCGAGCTGATAGCCCACCAGGGTGCCGTCGCGGACCAGGTCCCAGCGCTGCGCGGCGACGCCGTCGTCGTCGTATCCCGTGCTGGCGAGCCCGTGCTCCTCGGTGCGGTCGGCAGTGACGTGCATGGCCGGGGTGCCGTAGCGCAGCGTGCCCAGCTTGTCGGGTGTCGCGAACGAGGTGCCCGCGTAGGCCGCCTCGTAGCCGATGGCGCGGTCGTACTCGGTGGCGTGCCCGATGGACTCGTGAATCGTGAGCCACAGGTTGGTCGGGTCGATCACCAGGTCGGTCGGACCCGCGGTGACCGACGGCGCCTTCGACTTCTCCGCCAGCCACTCGGGGATTCGGGCCAGCTCGCCGTTCCAGTCCCAGCCGCCGTTCGCCGTGACACTCCCCGTCGCGGCGCTCGCCCCGGCGAGATACTCCCAGCCGCGCCCGACCGGCGGGGCCAGGGTGCGCATCGTCTCGAACCCGCCGGCCGCGGCATCGACCGAGACCGCTTCGAGCTCCGGATGCAACCGCACCCGCTGCTGGGTGATCCGCGAGCCCGCCAGGTCCGCGTAGTAGGTCTGCTCCTTGACCTGCAGCACACTCGCGGTGACGTGGTCGACGCCGTCCGCTGCGGACAGCCGGCCGGAGTAGTCGGTGAGCAACTCCACCTTCTGCGCCGTGGGCACCGCGAACGGGTCCAGGTCGTAGTCCGAGACCCACGTCGCGTCGCGGTAGACCGGTTCGTCCGCCAGCTCGACCCGCTCGCGGTTGAGCGCCCGCAGTGCCCGCGCCACCTCGACCGCCTGCCGGGCGGTCCGGGCGGCCGACTCGGAGCTCAGCTCCGCGTTCGAGGCGAAGCCCCAGGTGCCGTCGACCACCACCCGCACGGCCAGGCCGAGCTCGTCGCCGTCCACCGCGGACTGCACGATGCCGTCACGCAGCCGCAGCGACTGCGTGCGCAGCCTGTGCACGCGCAGGTCCGCGTGCTGGGCCCCCGCGGCGCGTGCGGTGGACAGTGCCGCGTCGGCAAGTGCCGGCAGGGGCAGGGCCAGGAATTCCGGATCGACGTCGCGTGTACCCACCCGGTCAACCTAGCCGAGTACCGGATCGCCACGTCGCATCGCGACCCCGGGCTCACCTTCTAGGCTGGCGGTCATGCAGAGGTTCAGCCTGTGGCTGCGCGGCAAGCCTTTCGTCGCGGACTCGATGCTGGCCGCTCTCTTCTTCGTGCTCGAGTGCGTGTCCGCCCCGGGCAGCCAGTCGCCCTGGCTGTTCGTGCTTCTCGGTCTGCTGCTGAGCCTGCCGATCGCGTTCCGCAGGCGGCTCACCGTCCTCGCCGCGGTCACGGCGCTCGGCGCCTCCCTGCTCGCCACCACGGTCGGGGCGTGGGTGGGCGACGACCGTGTCACCCATCCCGGTCAGCTCGGCCTGATCGTGATGCTCTACACGCTGGTCGCGTACGTCGGGAGGCGCCCCGCGGCGATCTACCTCGTCGGTCTGGTCGTCGATTCCGCGTTGTCGATCTGGCTGCTGCACCAGGAGGTGCTCACGACGACAGCGTTCATCGCGCTCGTCTACGCGCTGGCCTGGATCACCGCGGAGTTCCTCGGTGCGCGCCGCCTCTACGACGAGGAGGTCGCCGCGCGCCTGACGGTCGCCGAGTACGACCGCGACCGACGCGCCGAGGAGGCGGTGGCGAGCGAACGCACCCGCATCGCACGCGAACTGCACGACGTCGTCGCACACGCGGTGAGCGTGATGATCGTGCAGGCGGACGGCGGCTCGTACTCGTTGCCCGGAAACCCCGAGACCGCGCAGAAGGCCCTGCGTAACATCTCGTCCACCGGTCGCCAGGCCCTCGCCGAGCTCCGGCGCACGGTGGCCCTGTTGCGCACTGAGCAGACCCCGGCGGAGATGCCGCAGCACGGTACCGCCGGTCTCGCGAAGGTCGTCGACATGATGCGCGACGCGGGCCTCGCGGTGGAACTCGAGATGACCGGCGAGCTCGACGACATCCGGCCCGCCGTCAGCCTCGGCATTCACCGGGTGGTGCAGGAATCGCTCACCAACGTGCTGCGGCACGCCGGACCGACACCACGCGCATGGGTCTCGGTGCGCCGCCGCGACGACGACGTGCTGGTGGAGGTCACCGACAACGGCGCCGGCTCGAGCACGTTCACCCAGGGCTCGGGGAACGGACTGGTCGGCATGCGCGAGCGGGTCGCGGTGCTGCAGGGCAACCTCGAGACAGGTCGGCGGCCGGACGGCAGTTGGCGGGTCCGCGCGCAGCTGCCGCTCGTCCTGGAGGACTGAGACCGGCGGGTCGGAGGCCTGCTTGTCAGAGCCCCAGCGCGGTGACCGCGTTGCCGTGCAGGCCCGCGTGCTGCCGTGAGTAGATCGCGATCATCCGCTGGTCGGTGTGCCCGCTCTGGGTCATGATCTGTTCCGCGCTGGCGTCGTTGCGGACCGCCTGGGTGACGAATCCGGCGCGGAGACTGTGCCCGCCGAGCAGGGCCACGAACTCCTCTGCGTACCCGGCACCGACCGCGCGGCGCTGGATCATCGACGCGATGGCCTGTCCGGACACCGCTTTCGCGCCCAAGGCGCCGGTGCGGTGCACGGGCCGGAACAACGGCCGGACCACCGCCTCGGGGCGCCCGCGTACGCCACGGCAGCAGTGCTCGAGCGGGTCGGTGTCCGGCTCCGCGAGCAGCGCGCCGACGGCGGGTTTGCCGTCACGGTCCCACGCGTCCAACACCTCTCGCCACCGCCAGTAGGCGCACACCGGGCAGGTGATCTCGGCCTGCCCGTAGGGGAGCGTGACCGTGCGCCCGGCCGCGGCCTGGTCGGTCTTCGACCTGCGGATCGTCACGTACAGTCCGTCCGCGCGGTGCGGGACGACGTCGCCGACGGCGAGCGCCGACAGCTCGGACCGACGCATCGCGCCGGTCAGGCCGATCAGCAGCAGCGCGGTGTCCCGGCGTTCGGCAGCGCGATCCGCCCAGGTGCCGCGCGACGACCGGACGCGCATGGACTCGACGATGGCGCGCACGTCGGCGGTCAACAGCGGTTCGCGCCGGACCGGCGGCGTGGCCCGGGTGCGGGCGATGCCGCGCAGGATCTCGCGCACGGCGGGGGACTGTCCGGGCTTGGGATGTCCGGCGAGCGAATGGATCTTGTTGATCGAGGCGACCCACCGCGTCATCGTCGCCGGAGCGTAGGAGGGCCGGCCGTCCAGGCGGACCTCCGAGGACTTCTCGGTCAGGAACCAGCCGACCAGGTCGGGGGAGGCGGGTAGCGGAGCCCGTCCCACGCGGTCGCACCAGCGGGTGAAGCACGTCCAGTCACTCAGTTGCGCGGCCCGGGTGTTGGGGGAGACGGACTCGACGCGCAGCCGGTGCATGGCCGCCGCCGCGTCGGCCGGGACCGCGAGGGCCCCGTGCGCGGCGTCGTCGGCGATGAGGGATTCGAGTTCGGCCGCCACACAACAGAAGATACGTCAGCGAACCGCGGCCGACGGTGTCTCCCGCGGGCGGCCCGCGCGGTGTCGCGCCGCCCGCCGCTCGGCTTGTCACGGGATGCTCGGCGCAGGAGTGGACTGCCCGTCAGACTTCCCTTGCCCCGGTGGGGGCTTGACGAAGATATCGGTCCTGCCCTCGAGGGCTCACAATTCGTCGAGTGAGATCATGCCGTCCTGCACAGCCCGCGCGACGAGCGCGGCCTTCGTCGTTGCCGGCCGGCCGACCTGGCGGTACTTCGCGCGGATGCGCGCGAGGTGAGTGTTGACAGTGCCCACGGACAGGAACAGGTCCACGGCAACGGCGTTCTTGGAATCGCGGCGCAGCCACCCCAGCAGCACCTCGATCTCCCTCGGTGACAGAGCCGGCTTCCGAGGGACGTGCGGCGCCGAGCACGCCTCCAGCCCGGGCGGTCGGTGAAGGGGTTGGTCGAGTGCGGCAATCACGTCGGATCTCCCATCGATTACGGCGAAACAGGGCTCGATCCGCAATGGCGAATCCTGTACGTACGCAACGTCAGTGTTTACCCGGGGGTTGGTAGCCATCACTTTGCTTCGTGGAAAGATGAGGGGCACGCCACGCGCGCTGGTGACTTGTCAGGTCCGTCACGTTTTCGGCAATTCGCCCGCGAGGTCGATTCGAGGCAGTCCCGAATACACGAACGGCCGCCCGCTCGTACCGGGCCTTTGTCCTTGTCGTGCTTCTCCTCCGGCGCGCGATGCGCGGCTGACATCGAGTAAGGGAATTGTTCGCACCGGTGTGCCCGTCACCAGGGCACTGTGCCGGCGTCGTCGAAGAATCCGCCGGTCGGTCCGTCGTCGGGCAGGGTCGCGAGGCTGATCGCGATCGCCGCTCCCTGTTGTGGTGTGCGGACGCCTTGGAAGCCGTTGAGGTCGGTGGCGGTGAAACCGGGGCAGCCGGAGTTGATCAGGATGGTGGTGTCGCTCAGTTCCTTGACGTACTGGATCGTGACGGCGTTGAGGAAGGTCTTCGACGCCAGGTACGCAGTGGGAACACGCCCCATGTCGATGCCGGGCGTGGTTTGCAGGGCGACCGAGCCCACGCTGCTGGACATGTTGACGATTCGCGGTGATGCCGAGCCGCGCAGCATGGGGAGCATCGCGTTGGTGACCCGGATGACGCCGATCACGTTGGTTTCCACGACAGCTCGCACGGTCGCGGGATCAACCGTGGTGGGTGTCTGTGGCACGCCGCCGGTGATCGCGGCGTTGTTGACCAGGACGTCGAGCCCGCCGGCATAGTCGGCGATCAGCTCGGCCGCGGCGGCGACACTCGCGTCGTCGTCCACGTCGAGCGGCACGCCGAACGCATCGGTCCCGGCCGCGCGCAACTTCTCCACCGCGGTCTCGCGGCGTCGTTGATCCCGTGCGCCCACACCGACTCGCCAGCCAAGGGCGCCCAGGCCCGCCGCGATCTCGTATCCAATTCCCTTGTTCGCGCCGGTCACCAGCGCGATCGTCTGTTCACTCATGCCGTCGATCATGCTGCGGACTGGTGTGGGGCTTCCAAGACCGATTGGGTGGGCGGCGATACCGCACGGGTATTGGTCGTGGTCGGCGCCGGATACGATCCCACGGTGGAGACGCGGGAGTTGCGATATTTTGTCGCCGTCGCCGAGGAGTTGCACTTCGGGCGGGCGGCAGAACGGCTCGCGATGGCGCAACCACCGCTGTCGCGGGCGATCCAGCAGCTGGAACGGCGGCTCGGAGTCGTTCTGCTGCACCGCAGTTCTCGCGCAATCACGTTGACCGAGGCCGGGTCGGTGCTTCTGCGGGAGGCTCGGGTCGCCCTCGAAGCGGTCGAAGCCGCCGAGCGCCGCACCCGCCGCGCCGCTGCCGACCGGCCCGCTGTGGTGCTGACCATCAAGGCAGGAGCGTCGAGCGAACTGTTGTCGAAGCTGCTGGACGCCTACGCCGCCGACCCATGCGCTGTCGCAGTCGAGGTGGTGCTGTGCGGGCCCGGCGAACCGGAAAGCATGCTACGCAACGGGAGTGCCGACGTTGCTCTGCTCCACCGGCCCTACGACACGACGGCCGGATTCGACACCGAGGACCTGCACACCGAACAGCAGGTCGTGGTCCTGCCTGCGGGGCACCCTCTCGCCAACCGACCCCACATGTCGATGGCCGAGGTCAAGGCTCTGACGGACCTGCCCCTGCCGCGCTGGCCTCGACGGGATGGAAGCTATCCGGACGGCCCCGGCCCGCAGGTTCGCGACCATACCCAGTTGACCCAGCTGATCAGGCTCGGAAGGGCCTGCGCGGTGATGCCCGAGTCGCTCCGGGCCCAGCTGCGCGACGGTCACGCCATCGTGCCGGTGCCGGACGCACCGGCCGTCACGACCGTCATCGCCTGGCCACCACACAGCAGATCCAAAGCCGTCGCCGACCTCGTCCGTACGGCGACACGCCTGTGACCGCCCCCGCAACCGGGGCAGCCGCTTGAACCCCAGCAGTTCGGTGAACGCGAAACCGACGACCGCCGCGCCGGGCGTCTCAACGTAATTGGCTTCGATCCCAGCGTCGGTGCAGTGCCGCAACCAGCCCTCGATCGTCGTCGCCACCTCCGAGCTGGAGCACGATTTGAGCTGGGGTAGATGCGCACGCGGTTGGGCTGCGGGGGCTAGCATTTGACGATGATCCTCGAGCACGCACCATTGCAGGTGAAGCCCGGTCGAGGAGCAGAGTTCGAAACGGCTTTCAGCCACGCCGAGCGGATCATCTCCGGTATGCCCGGGTTCCGGCGCCTCACCCTGTCGCGATGTCTCGAACGGCCCGATTCGTACCTCCTGCTCGTCGAGTGGAACACCCTCGAAGACCACACCGAAGGGTTCCGTCGGTCAGCGGAGTATCTCGAGTGGCGGCGGCTGCTGCACCACTTCTACGACCCGTTCCCGACGGTTGAACACTATGAGCAGGTCGCGGAGGCCTAGCGCGTCTGCTCCTTCGTGAGGGTTCTCAGCCCGATGCGCACCGCCGAAGGACCACGCCCGTGGGGGTAGGCGACTGCACGATTGTCGCAGGGGCGGCCGGCCCGCATCACTGCCGACCAGCACGGACGCCGCAATGTCCAACCCCGCTGGAGTCTGCGCGCGCTGACCAAGGACCTGCAGACCCCCGATCATCTCCTCGATGCCACGATCGAAGCCCCGGTCGGCCACCCTCACCGCCGTTGCCGTTGCCGTTGCCGCTGCCTTGCTGTCGCGTTGACAGCAGTGGCCGCGGTGATCGCGCGGGCGGGTCAATCGAGTGTGCGGGCGCGCCGCTGCGCTTCCTGGACCAGGTTGTCGGCAAGCCCCCCGAGGAATCGCACGAGAAACCGCCGCCACAGCCATCCCGTTCCCGGGACCCGCTCGATGAACTCACCCGACCACCGCACGGTGGTGGTGCCGTCGCTCCGAGGAAGGAACTCCACCCGGGATTCGTAGTCGCGCACGGGCCATCGGCTCAGTATCCGATAGCCGTGCACGTGGGGTCGATCGTCGACGGTGACTTCCTCCGGCGTCTGGAACCGTTCGGTGCCGACCAGACGGACTCGGCCCACGACGTCCTCGCCTGCGTCGGGTGCGCCGTCGCGCCAGGCCGCGTAGGTGATCGGGGACCCGGCCCAGTCCGTCCACGATTCCGCGTCACGCAACAGATCGAACATCACCGCGGCCTCGGCTCGCCCGCTTCTCTCCAGTACATAGCTGAACTGTCGCCCCACAGTGATCGACTTCCTTCCCACCTCGGTGGCATCCGCTCGATGCGCGTTCGCCGATAATAGAAGCGTCTTCTATTATCGGGGGAGATATCGACGAGGGAGATGTGGTGTGCGGCGAGACGTTTCAGAGGGCGCGCACCCCAGCCCAGCGCGCGCAGCGAATGGAGTCTGTTCTCGCGGCGACCAGGCGCCTGCTCGCCGATGCCGATGTGACGACTCTGTCGTTGGGGGCGATCTCCCGCGAGGCGGGCTTGGCGAGTTCGAACGTGTTGCGTTACTTCGGATCGCGCGAAGGACTGCTCCTCGATCTGATGGACGCGGAGTACGGCCTGTGGCTACCGGTTCTCGACGCGACGTTCGATGGGGTGGTCGCCGGCGTCGACATCGATGGGGTCGCCGCCACGGTGGCCGCCACCCTCGCGGAGCGGCCGCTGCTCTCCCGGCTGATCGCGGCGTCCTCGGAGTTGCTGCGCTACCCGATGCCGAACGAGGCACTCGAGCGGTGCCGTGGGCAGGGGCGGCGAAATCAGACCGAGCTGGCGCGAATCCTGAGCGGTGCGCTCGAAGTCACCTTGCCCGAACGGGACCAGTCCTATCTGGTCGCCGGGCTGCACGCCGTCGTCGCCGCCGCGTCCGGCTGGTCGGCCCAGGCCGCGTTCCCGGTCGACTTCGAGACCGCCGCCCGCAGCCTGCTCGCCATCCAATTCCAGGGACTGGTAGTCAGGGCCGGGCATTCGGACACCGAATAGCATCGGTGGGCTGTCGCCTGATTCGGCGTCATCGGACGTCTCGGCTGTGGATCTTCAGGCGTTGAACGTCACCGGTGGGGTCGTTGACGGCGAAGCTGATGAGCCGGTGGGGCCGCCACGGGTTGACCGAGGCCAGGTCGTCGACGACGACGGCGACGCGCCCGTTGTCGGCGACGTTGCGGAATTTGCGGCTGGCCGCCGTGTTGCGTCCGGCGATGTCGATGGTGTCGGTGCGAGCGTTGTACCGGAATCCGACAGGGCTGACCTGCAGAGTGCCGTCGGGTTGAGCGGTGGCGAGCCGTCCGAGCGGCTGGCCGGCGAGGTAGTGCAGTTCGGCGTCGGTGAAAGCCATTGCGATCCTCTCCTCGTGAATACGGATCGGCGGGTGCACCGGTCCGAGCGTGTCATTGCCGGGGCGTGAGGCGGATGATCGGGAGTTGCCGGTCTGTCTTGCGCTGGTACTCGGCGAACCGTGGTGCGGCGGTCGTGATCTGCATCCAGGCTCGGTCGCGTTGTTCGTCGTGGAGTTGTTCGGCGGTGACGTCGTGGGTTTCCCCGGCCAGTTCGATGCGAATCTTGTCGGGGTTGGCGGCGATGTTGTGGTACCAGGCGGGATTCCTCGGTGCGCCGGCGGCGGAGGCGACGATCAGCCAGCTGCCGTCCTCGCCGGGGAACCAGCCGACGGGGGTGCGGCGTTCGGTGCCGGTTCTGCGGCCGACGGTGGTCAGCACGAGAGCGTTCATGCCGCCGAAGGCGGTGCCTGCCTTGCGGATTCGCCTGCCGGCGAAGCGGTTCAGCCATCGCAACACTGGTCCGGCCTTGGGCTGGCGCGCGCCGGTGGTGCCGTCGGGGGTGTCGAATGTCATCGCGGCCTCTCTGTCGTGGGTGTGGGTAACGCCGTCAACGGCGTCGAGATCCACGACGCCAACGGCTGTCTACTGCACCCGTTCCGTCAGCTGACCAGCCCTTCCGCGGGCCGCTCGTTCGACATTTCGCTTGAGTACGGCCATCATTCGCGCCTGCATGATCCAGACAACCGGGGGGAAGATCCAGTAGGAGACCAACCGTCCAAGCCATCGGGGGCGGAGGACTTGATAGCCGCCGATCACCAGACGTGTGCGCCCGCCGGGCAGTTCATTCAGCAGGAAGCCCCAGAGCCCTTCCGTGTAGGACGACGGCCGTGGCCGCCGGGGATCGAGGCTGCGGCCTCGTAGATCGCTCAACCCACGCAGTCCGAGGAATCGATTCGGTTCGACCGCCACAACCTCCCACGCGTCCACAGGACCGTGGCGGCGTGTCCAGTACTTCACACAGTCGCCGAGGTCGATGTCCTGCCACTCGGCGTGGACCCTTCGAGCACTCGGACGACCGGCGTTGTCGAGGCGGTCCCAGGAGTACCACCCCCCACGATCCCCGCCCAACTGCACGAGCCACGGCCAGACCTGAACTGGCGGCGCGTCGATCGTGACGGCCATCGTCGCGCCCCTCTCGCCGTCGGGGATCAGGTCGGCACCGGGATACGGCCCGGCCACCTCCTCGTCGGTCGAGCCCCAACGCATGAGCCGAGGGCACACCCAGGCTCGATAGACGACGGCTGCCGTCCCGGCCACACATGCGAACTTGCGCCCGAATGTCACACGACAAGCATCGGTGGCCCGGCATCGCCTCGCAAGGGACCCGGGCGTTGTGGCGCCCAGTCAGGGGTCTCGTTTTTTCACACCCCTATTCAGAGACGGTTCCGCGCGCGATTCCGACTCGGATACTCCTCCGCCGGTAACTCACGATAAGTGGGGATTATGACGATCAAGATTCATCATTTCATTACCCCGCACGTAACGTAACCTGACACGTAACGTTACTAAAAGACAGAACTAGCGCCGAGCAGGGGAGTGCACGTGAACACCGAGGACGCGAAGGACGCCGGCGCCGCCGAGGAGCCGAGGGCGCGACCGGGCCGACCCCGTCAGTACGCCAGCGACGCGGACCGTGTCCGGGCCTTCCGGTCGCGCCGAAAGGCCCGTGAGCAGCAGGGAGAACTCGACGCGCTCACGACCGCCACACCGAGCGAGGCCGTCGGGGTCCTCGAACGGACACTCGAGGACCTCCGAACCGTCACCACCGCCTCGATCGAGCAGTTCAACGTGTTCGCCCGGCAGATCACCGCGGCCGTCGACAAGCTCAGCGACCCGGACACGCTCGACGTGGCACTGCATCGCGCGACCGTCGAACTCGCACAGACGAAGGCGAAGTACGAGGCGGATCTCGCGGAACTACGCGCACGCCACGAGGCCGCGGTCGAGGACCGGGCCAACGCCGAGGCCGCGGTCGACGCGGTCGACGCCGAACTCGATGCCGCGGTCTCGGATCACCGGCTCGAACTCGAACGACTGGCCGCGGACCACCAGGAAGAGCTCCGCAGTCTCGACGAGACGCACGCCGAGGAGCTGACGGCCGCAACCGAGCGGACTGCGGCCGTCGAGACGGACCGCGACACCCGACTGGCCGCCGCGGCAGCGGAACTCGACGGCCTGCGCGGCCGGCTCCGCGAGGCGCAGACCCTCGCCGAAGCGGCCGAACGACGCGCCGCGGCCGCCGAGCAGTCCGCGGCCACCTCCGAGCAGCGCGCCGAACAGGCCGGCGCGGCGGCCGAACAACGCCTGACACAGGTGGTCGCCGCGGCCGAGCAGCGCATCGCCGACCTGCGCGCCGCAGCCGAACACGCCGCCGGCACCGCCGCGGGGACGATCACCCGGCTCGAGAAGTCCGTCGACCACGAGCGGGCGGCGGCGACCGCGGCCCGCGAACGCGCGGACACCCTGCGGGACGACCTCGAGCGCTCGCGACTGGACGCGCACGAGGCGCGCGGTGCCGAGGCGGCACTACGCGAAAAGGTCGACGAGCTCCAGCTCCGAACGAGGGACTCGGCGGGTAAGGACGCAATCTGACGCGAACGACGTCGGCATGGCCGCACCCGGCGGCGAACACCGGATTCCGGTCACCCCGGGGCTCGGCACCTGCACGGTTCCCTGAGTCGATGCAGCGAGGTCGGCATCGACTGCGTTCGCACCCGCCACCGGCGGTCCCGGGCGGACTAGGGTGTTCGCGTGCCGATCACCGTGCTGCTCGTCGACGACCAGGAACTCATGCGGATGGGTTTGAAGATGGTGCTCGACGCACACGCGGACCTCGCGGTGGTCGGTGAGGCCGCGGACGGCGCCGCGGCGATCACCGAGGCCCACAGGCTCGAACCGGACGTCGTGCTGATGGACGTCCGGATGCCCGTCGTCGACGGGGTCGCGGCCACCGAGAAGATCATCGAATCCGGCTGCCCCAGCCGGGTTCTGGTGATGACAACGTTCGACCTCGACGAGCACGCGCTCGGCGCGTTGCGGGCGGGAGCGAGCGGCTTCCTGCTCAAGGACACCCCGCCCGAGGACCTCGTCTCGGCGATCCGCAGCGTGGCCGCCGGGGACGCGGTCGTGTCGCCGAAGGTGACGCGCAGACTGCTCTCCCGCTTCCTCTCCGAGGACCCCGTGCCCGCCCGGGCGCCGGAGGTCCTCGACGTTCTCACAGACCGCGAGCGAGAGGTGCTCGAGCACCTCGCCACCGGGCTGTCGAACGCGGAGATCGCCACCGGACTGCACCTCTCGGAGGCGACGGTCAAGACGCACGTCGGCCGGATTCTCACCAAGCTCGGGCTGCGGGACCGCGTGCAGGCGGTGGTGCTCGCCTACGAGACCGGCCTGGTCACACCCGGTTCGTAGGCCGGCCACCGGCGGTGCCCGAACCGTCCGGGAGAAAATCGGGCGCCCCGCGCGTTGAACGGGGCAACAGAGCCTCTCGAAAGGATCGGCAATGATCCCGGTGTTGTTCCTGCTCTACGTCGTCGTCGAGGTCGCCGCAGTGATCGTGGTCGGCAACGCGATCGGCGTGGGCTGGACCATTCTGCTGTTCGTGCTCGGCTGGGCGGTCGGCGCGTGGCTGGTCCGTTCGCAGTTCCGCCGGGTGTTCGAACAGTTCCGCCAGGCTGGAAGCGGAAACCGGTCGGCCGGTGGCGCGGTCGCCGACGGCGCGCTCGTCGCGGCGGGGACCGCACTGCTGATCGTCCCCGGCCTGGTCACCTCCGCACTCGGCCTGCTGCTGCTGATCCCGCCGACCAGGCGCGTCCTGCGGCCGCTGGTGCTGCTGTTCGGCGGCCGCAAGATCGGTCTCGCCACCGCGGCGGGGACCGCCGGTGCCGGGGTGTACGCGCGGACCCGGCGTCACACCGTCGTCGACGGCGTTGTGGTCGAGGACACGATCGTCACCGAGACCGTGGGCGACCCGTTCGGCGCACCCGGCCAGGACTACCGGCCGGGCGAACTCCTCGCGATTGAGGGCGAGGTCATACTTCCCGATCCCGGTGCGGAGCAACCGCGCCACGGGCGGGCAGACTGACCTCTCGTGACTACGCAATTGTTGGTCGGTGGCCGGATCTACAGCCCGACCGCACCCGACGCGACCTCGATGGCAGTGACCGACGGCACCGTGGTGTGGGTCGGCGAGGACCGCCCCGGACGCGCCCTGCACCCCGACGCCGAGATCGTCGAGCTCGACGGCGCGTTCGTCGCGCCCGCCTTCGTAGACACCCACGTGCACACGACCGCGCTCGGGCTCGCGCTGACCGGCCTCGACCTGAGTACCGCCCGTTCGCTGCGTGAATGCCTCGACCTGGTCCGGGAGTACGCCGCCACCCACGACGACGCCGTCGTCTGGGGTCAGGGCTGGGACGAGACCGCCTGGACCGACTCTGACCGAGGCCCGAGCACCGCCGAACTGGACACAGTCGCGCCCGGCCGCGCGGTGTACCTCTCCCGCATCGACGTCCACTCCGCGGCCTGCTCGACCCCGCTGCGGGAGGCCGCCGGCACGCCCGGCCAGGACCCGGTCACCGCCGACGACCACCACCGCGTCCGCTCCACCGCGCGGCATCTGCTCACCCCCGACCAGCGTCGACGCGCCCGCGCCGCGGCGCTGGACCACGCCGCCGCGCACGGCGTCGCGGCCGTCCACGAATGCGCGGGGCCCGACATCGCGGGCCGCGACGACCTCGCCGAACTGCTCGCGCACCCGCACGGCGTGGAGGTCCGCGCCTACTGGGGCGAGGCGGTCACCAGCCCCGAGGAAGCGACCGCGCTGCTCGCGCAGACTGGGGCGCACGCCCTCGGCGGCGACCTGTTCGTCGACGGGGCCATCGGCTCCCGGACCGCGTGGCTCAGCGAGCCCTACGCCGACCGGCCCACCACCGGCAGCAGCTACCTCGACGTGGATGCCGTCGCCGCGCACCTGCGCGCCTGCACCCTTGCCGGCGTCCAGGCGGGCTTCCACGTGATCGGCGACGCCGCAGTCGGCGCGGTGGTCGCGGCCTTCGAACGGGTCGTCGCCGAGCTCGGCGGGCCGAAGGTGGCCGCGTGCGGTCACCGCCTCGAGCACGTCGAGATGATCACTCCCGACCAGGCCGCCGCGCTCGGACGCTGGGGCGTCGTCGCGGCCGTGCAGCCCGCGTTCGACGCGCTGTGGGGCGGGCCGGACGGCCTCTACGCCCGCGCGCTCGGCGCAGAACGCGCGCGGACCATGAACCCGTTCGCCGCGATGGCCTCGGCCGGGGTGTCGCTCGCCCTCGGTTCGGACGCCCCCGTCACCCCGGTCGACCCGTGGTCGATGCTGCGCGCCGCCGTCGACCATCACACCGAGGGCCAGAGCCTCTCGCCACGAGCCGCGTTCTCCGCCGCCACCCGCGGCGCCTGGCGGGCGGGTGGTGTCCGAGACGGACTCGCGGGCACCCTGGTCCCCGGAGCGCCCGCGTCGTACGCGATGTGGGACGCAGGCGAACTCGTGGTCAGCGCGCCCAAGGACACGGTGCAGCGGTGGTCGACGGACCCGCGGTCGCGGGTGCCGGCGCTGCCACGCCTGGAAGCGGGCGCACCGACGCCCGTGTGCCTGGCGACCGTGCACCGCGGGGCCACCATCTATGCACGCTGATCCGGCGACGGCGGAGCAGACCGCCCGGTCCCGCGCCTGGCCGCCGATCCTGCGCGACGCCGTCGCGGCGATCTGCTCCGGCCTGCTGCTGTTCGTGAGCTTTCCGCCGCGACCGCTGTGGTTCCTCGCCCCCGTCGGAGTCGCGCTGCTGGTGCTGGTGCTCACCCGGTGGGGTGCCGACGGCCCGGCCCGGCGCTACCGCGCCGGTTTCGGCTACGGGTTCCTCGCCGGCCTCGGTTTCCTCGTTCCCCTGCTGCCGTGGGTGGGGGAGTACGTCGGGCCGGTGCCGTGGCTCGCGCTCGCGACCGCCGAGGCCGTGTTCGTCGGACTCTTCGGTGTGCTCGTCGTCGCCCTCGCCCGACTGCCGCTCGCGGCACTGTGGCTGGCGTGCGCGTGGTCGTTGACCGAATGGCTGCGATCGAGCGTCCCCTTCGGCGGATTCCCCTGGGGCCGACTGGCATTCGGACAGTCCGAGGGCTGGCTGCTGTCGATCGCCAGCATCGGCGGAGCGCCGCTGCTCAGCTTCGCCGTCGCGCTGACCGGCACCGGACTGGCCGCGCTCGGCGTCGCGCTCGTGCGTGATCGCAGCCCGCGCCGCTGGCTCCCCGCGGCCGCCGTCACGCTGGCCGCGCCGGTGTTCGCCGCCGCACTCTGGCCCACCGTTCCCGCAGCCGACGCCACCGATCCCGGTGCAGGCGACCGCACGATCACCGTCGCCGCGATCCAGGGCGGCGTCCCGCGGCTCGGACTCGAATTCAACGCGCAGCGCCGCGCCGTGCTCGACAACCACGTCCGCCAGACCATGCGACTGGCCGACGACGTCGACGCCGGCCGGCAGCCGCGCCCCGACGTCGTGATCTGGCCGGAGAACGCCTCCGACATCGACCCGCTCCGCAATTCCGACGCCGCCACCGAGATCGGCGCCGCGTCCCGGGCCGTCGGGGCACCGATCCTGGTCGGGGCGGTCCTGGTCAACGGCGACGGGACGACCACCAACTCCGTCATCGTCTGGGACGACGTCGACGGCCCCCAGGAACGGCACGACAAGAAGATCATCCAGCCGTTCGGCGAGTACCTGCCGTACCGCGGGTTCTTCCGGCACTTCTCCTCCTACGCGGACAAGGCGGGCAACTTCGTGCCCGGTAACGGCAACGGCGTCGTGCACGCCGCCGGAATCCCGATCGCGGTCGCGACCTGCTACGAGGTCGCCTTCGACCGCGCGCTCACAGAGGCAGTCCGCGCGGGCGCGCAGATGATCGCGGTCCCCACCAACAACGCGACCTTCGGCGACACCGAGATGACGTACCAGCAGCTCGCCATGTCGCGGGTGCGCGCCGTCGAGCACGAACGCACGGTCGTCGTCGCCGCAACCTCCGGGGTCAGCGCGATCGTCGGCCCCGACGGGTCGGTCCTGCAGTCGTCGTCGCTGTTCACGCCCACCACGCTGGTGGCGCAGGTGCCGCTGCGCACCTCCACTACGCTGGCTACTCGACTCGGCCCGATTCCGGAGTACGCGCTCTGCATCGCCGCCGGGCTGGCCCTCGCCGTCGCCGTGCTGCGGCGACGCAGGTCGGCCGCGTCGCTCGACTGACGGCGTGGGATGTGAAGCGGATGGAAACCAGCCCCGGCTGGCGGAGAGGATCTAGATGAGCCCAGGCACGCCGACCGAGAACACGTCGAACCAGGACGCACCGAGCGCGCACACCTTGGTGATCATTCCGACCTACAACGAGCGGGAGAACATCGAGCTGATCATCGGCCGGCTGCACGGCGCCGTGCCCGGCGCCCACGTGCTCGTCGTCGACGACGGCAGCCCGGACGGCACCGGCGAGATCGCCGACAAGCTGGCGGACACCGATCCCGCAGGCCGGATCCACGTCATGCACCGGACCGAGAAGAACGGTCTCGGCGCCGCCTACCTGGCCGGGTTCCGCTGGGGTCTCGACCGCGACTACCGGGTGCTGGTGGAGATGGACGCCGACGGCAGTCACGCACCCGAGCAACTGCACCGGCTCCTCGACAGGATCGACGAGGGCGCGGACCTGGTGGCCGGCTCGCGGTACGTCCCCGGCGGCGCCGTCGTGAACTGGCCCAAGCGTCGCGAGATCCTCTCCCGCGGCGGCAACGTCTACTCGCGGCTCGCGCTCGGAGTCTCGATCAAGGACATCACCGGCGGCTTCCGCGCCTACCGCCGCGAGGTGCTCGAGGCGCTCGACCTGGATTCGATCGAGTCGCACGGCTACTGCTTCCAGGTGGACCTGGCCTGGCGGTCGATCCAGCACGGCTTCACGATGGTCGAGGTGCCGATCACGTTCACCGAACGCGAGTTCGGCGAGTCCAAGATGGACGGCAACATCGTGCGGGAGGCCCTGCTCAAGGTCACCGTGTGGGGGATGCGCAACCGCTGGAACAAGGTCCGGGGACTGTTCGGCAAGTAGCGGCACCGCTTTACCGCGGTCACCTCGCGGGGTGACGATGTCCTGGTGACGTCGAAGGACGGATCGACCAGACCGCCGGACCTCCTGCCCGAGTCGGTCGGCTACGCGTTCAAGCGACTGTTTCTCGGCAAACCCCTGACCACCGAGAAACTCGAGACGGAACGGCTCTCCAACCCGATCGCCCTGGGCGTGCTGTCCCCGGACGCCATCTCCTCGTCCGCGTACGGCACCGAGGAGATCCTGATCGAGCTGCTGCCCTATGCCGGGCTCGCCGCCTTCACGCTGCTGCTGCCGATCACCGGCGTGATCCTGGTGATCCTGGTGCTGGTGGCCGCGTCCTACCGGCAGGTCGTGATGGCGTACACGCGGGCCGGCGGTTCGTATGTCGTCGCCCGGGAGAACTTCGGTCCGCGGGTGGCCCAGATCGCGGCCGCCGCACTGCTCATCGACTACGTCGTCACGGTGGCGGTGCAGACGGCCGCGGGCACCGTCGCTGTCGCGTCCGCCGTCCCCGCGCTCGGCCCCTACCACCTCGAGATCACGGTCGGGGTCGTCGTCGTCATGTGCTACGTGAACCTCCGCGGCCTGCGCGAGGCCGGGCGACGATTCGCCGTCCCCACCTACTTCTTCGCGACCATGATTGCGCTCGTCATCGTGGTCGGTGTGGTCCGGGAGCTGGTGTGGGGCCTGCCGCAGTACGACCCGGAGAACATCGTCGGCGCGGTGCCGGTACACCAGGGCAACGGTCTCGTGATGGGCGCGACGGTGCTGGTGGTGCTGCGAGCGTTCGCGAACGGCGGTTCCTCACTGACCGGTGTCGAGGCGATCTCGAACACCGTCAGCTACTTCCGAAAGCCGGAGGGACCGAACGCCCGCCGCGTGCTCACCGTCATGGCCTGCATCCTCGGTTTCCTGGTGGCCGGCGTCTCGTATCTGGCGTACGTCACCCACGCGACGCCCTACCGGGAGGGCTATCCGTCGGTGTTGTCGGAGGTGACACGCACGGTCTTCGGCGACGGCGTGACGGGCCACCTGCTGTACGTGCTGGTCCAGATCTCCACCGCCGCCATCCTGTTCACCGGAGCGAACACCAGCTTCAACGGGTTCCCCGCGCTGGCGAACTTCGTTGCCGAGGACCGGTTCCTGCCGCGGCAGCTGACCAAACGCGGACACCGACTGGTGTTCTCGAACGGCATCATCGTGCTGGCCGTGCTGTCGGTTGCGCTGCTCGTCGGGACCGGGGGGACCGTCAACGCGCTGGTCCCGTTCTACGCGATCGGGGTGTTCACCGGCTTCTCGATGGCCGGCTACGGCATGACCAAACACCATCTGACCCACAAGGACCCCGGCTGGCGGCACAAGCTCGCGATCAACCTGTCCGCGGGTGTGCTGTCCACCGTCGTGGTCGGCATCTTCGCCGTCGCCAAGTTCACCGAGGGCGCGTGGCTGGTGGTCGTGGTGTTCCCGGTGCTGGTGTTCGTCCTGATCCGGCTCAACCGCGAGTACCGGGCCGAGGCCGCGATCCTCGAAACCTTCCGCACCGACCGGCCCGACCAGGTCAACTACGCGCGGCACCGGGTGTTCGTGATGGTGAACTCCGTCGACCTCGCGGTGCTCGAGGCCCTGCGCTACGGCCGCGGTCTGGGCGCGGACAGCCTCACGGCCGTGCACTTCATGATCGACGCCGCTCATGCCGAGCGCCTGCGCACCCGATGGGACCACCTGCAGCTGACGACCTCGCTCAAGATCGTCGACTGCCCCGACCGGCGGATCCCGCGCGCCACCCAGCAGGTGGTGCTCGAGGCGCTGACGCAACACGCGGACACCCACGTCACGGTGCTGCTGCCGCGCCGCAGCTACGCGCCGCTGCTCGGCCGGCTCCTGCACGACCGCACCGCGGACAAGATCGCTCGGGCCGTGAGCCGGATCCCGCACGCCGCGGCCACCATCGTCCCGTTCGACGTCCAGTCCCAGCTCCAGCAGGCCTACCCGGACGAGTTCGAGGAGCGAATCGCTCGGCGATTCGACGGACTGCAGGCCCGGATCGCGGGCGACGAGCTGTCGCAGATCGACACGTACGAGCGGCCGGTGAACCCGCCCTCGACCAGCGAGATCGGCACCTTGAGAGCGGGGCGGCGGGCGACCGTCCAGGGTCGCGTCCACGAGATCCGCGACGACACCACCGGCAACGGAACCGCCGTCGAGGTCGAGCTCGGCGACAGCACCGGGACCCTCGACGTGCGGTTCACCGCGACCCACGGCGGGGAGGACATCTTGACCGGCCAGTTGCTGCGGGTCACCGGGGACCCGCAGCGGTCCGGGGACCTACCGGTGCGCATGGTCGATCCCGTCTACACGATCGTCGAGTCACCCGGCGGCGCCGTGACGGACGACGCGAGCCCGTGACGCGACGATGCCCCGGAGGTGACCCTCCGGGGCATCGTGCGCTGTATTCAGCAGTTGAACTCAGGCTGCAAACGCCGGATCCGCTACGCTCCGCGACGCTTGGTCTTCAGCAGGTCGAGGCGCTCCTTGAGCAGCTCCTCGAGCTCCTCCACCGAGCGACGCTCGAGCAGCATGTCCCAGTGCGTGCGCGGCGGCTTGACCTTCTTGACCTCGGGCGCCGCACCCTCGAGCAGGGTGCCCTCGAGGCCGTTCTTGCACAGCCACGTACCGGGGATCTCGGCCTCGTCCGCGAACGGGACGTCGAACTCCTCGCCGTTGTCGCAGCGGTAGCGAGCCATCCGTCGGGGGGCCAGGTCGTGGTCGCGGTCCGTCTCGTAGCTCACCGCTCCGAGCCGGCTCCCTCGAAGTACGCGATCTGCCATGGTGGTGTCCTCTCCTCGGCTGCCCTACACAAAAGCTTGTTCACACGCGAGTGCGCCGGGTTCGGCGGACCGAGCGTTCCCACTCAGCTACAACGACACGTGCATCCAATTGGTTCCCGCGTCCGGCTGGTTACAGTGCCCGGCGCAAGCCCAACTCTTCCATCTTACTCGGTCGGGTGGACCGCACCGAACACCGCTCGCGGGTCGGCTGCCCGCGAAACAGCACGTCACCTCGGCGCAGGTGCGGCGGCGAGGGTGGTCGAAGTCCACCCCCAGGGTCCCTGTCCGGCCGACCCGCGATCGGGAATTCTCGTGGAATGCAAACACAGACGCCACTGCCCAGGGGAGCACCTCGTGTCCGGCCGTCGCACAGTAGGGTGACCGATGTGGCTGGCACCTCTCGCAGACCGGAATCGTGCGTGTGGTGTGGCCGCCAGGTCCCCGACATCGGAATCGGCCGCCGCCGCCGCTACTGCAGGCAGTCCTGTCGGCAGCGCGCGTACGAACAGCGAGCAGCGGTCCGGGGCACGTCGATCGCACCCGATTCGATGGTGTTGACCGCCGTCGAGGCGACCGCGGTGATGGATCGAATGTTCGAGGTTCGATGTGCAGCCGAGGACGTCGCGACCGCCGCGACCGAGGGCGCCTCCCCGGACGAGATCGCGACGTTGTGCGCGACCCTGGTTCGTCTCGCGCACGAGGCCGAACGCTTCCGCTGACACCGAGTCTTCCGAAACTTGCGGCCAATTCGCCGATCTCGCTAACGAAGCGACTCGTCGTATCGATAAAAGTGAAGACGGCACCGGCGCGTCCCGATACCCTGAAATGGCAGTCCGCAACACGCCGATGGTGAACCGTAACTGTCTCTATGCGTGAGGATTAAGATGAAGGATTACTCCTCGACTGATCCGAAACAAGGCGCCGCGCCGTCACAAGCACCGGAAACCGGTCCAGACGATCCGTCCGACGCCTTCCCACTCTCCGCGGTCCAGCGGAGCATGTGGTTCAGCCAACAGCTGAGTCCGACGGTGCCGACGTTCATCGCCCAGTACATCGAACTGCACGGCGATGTCGACCTCGAGCTGCTCCGCGCCACCGCGCTCCAAGCAGCCAAGGAGTTCCAGTCGCCGTTCCTGCGCCTCGTCGACGTCGGCGGCGAGCCGATGCAACGATTCGACCCGTCGATCGACAACTCCATCGCGTTCTTCGACTTCCGCAAGGAGGACGACCCGTCCGCAGCCGCGCACGCGTGGATCGACAACGACTACGTGACACCGATCCGGCTGACGCGCGATCGCCTCGTCGACATGACGATCCTTCAGGTCGCCGATCGAGAGTATCTGTGGTACACGAGAATTCATCACGTCGCGCTCGACGGCTACAGCGGCATGACCATGGTCAACCGGATCGCGGCGTTGTACACCGCGGCATCGAAAGGCGGTGAGCCCGAACCGAATCGATCACTCGATCTACGCTCACTGTACGAGCTGGACCAGAAGTACCGCGCGTCCAGCCGGTTCGAGGCCGACCGCGAGTACTGGGCCGAGCATGTCCGCGGCATCGAGGAGGGGTCCACGCTCGCCCGTCGCGAAGGCCCCGCGGCGGCCCGCAGCAGACTCGAGAGCGCCGAACTGACCGACGAGGGTCTCGCCCGCCTGGACGCCTCGGACGAGGTCGGCGGCACCTCGGCGGCGGTGCTGATCGCCGGCTTCGCCTGCTACCTGTCCCGGATGACGGGCAGCGAGTCGGTCCTGATCAACCTGCCCGTGTCCGCGCGCACCACCGCGCCGCTGCAGCGGTCGGGCGGCATGCTCGTCAACGTCGCGCCGCTGCGGATCACGGTCCTGCCTCAGGACTCGGTCGCCGACCTCGTCCAGCGCGTGCAACTCGAGCTGATGGGCGCGCTGCGTCACCAGCGGTGCAGCCTCGAGGACATTCGCCGCGACGCGGGCCTGACGGGCACCCGGCAGGGCCTGTCCGGACCGATGGTCAACGTCATGCTCTTCCGCCAGGAGATCACGCTCGGGTCGATCGTCGGCGAGTACCACATCGTGACGTCCGGACCGGTGCAGGACCTGCTCGTCAACATCTATCAGAGCGGGTCGCCGGCGCGGACGCTGGTCGACTTCCGCGGGAATCCGAACCGCTACGGGGACGAGGAACTGCGGACTCACCACCGTCGGTTCGTGGAGCTGATCGAGGAACTGCTCGCCGCCGACCCGGCCGCACCGTTGGCGGGGCTGCACCCCGAGTCCGCGCGGCTCGGCGAACGGATGGCCCGCGAGAAGGCGGACGCGCAGTTCTGGGAGCGCGAACTCGCCCGCCTGCCCGAGGCACCGCCGCTGCCGACCCACCCTCGGCGCGCCGTCGACACGGAGTCGGGGCGCGGGGAGTTCGACACTCGGTTCGGCGCCGAATTGCACACCGTGGTCACGGATGTGGCCGCCAGGCTCGGGGTCGACGCCTTCACGGTGCTGCACACCGCGCTGGCGGTGTTGCTCGGCCGGCTCACCGACAGCGACGACATCGTGATCGACACGCCGGTGTGGGTGCACTCGGACAAGCCGCCGGACGACGGCCGGCCGGCGCGCAGCCGCCACGTCGTGCCCCTGCGCGCCCAGTTGGATCCCGCCGCGTCGTTCACGGATCTGGTTCTCGACGCCCGGGCGACCGAACAACGCGCCTTCGAACACGCAGATCTCTCACAGGAACTCGTCGCCACGGCCGTCCGCACCGATACGGCGCGAGCCCGGGTGCTGCTCGCGCTCGGCGGAGACCGCGTACACCTGGACCGCGGCGGCCGCACCGTCACGGCCGCGCAACTCGACACCGACCAGCCCGAACTGGGTATCGAGTTCACCGCACAGTTCAGCGCGGACGGACACCCGGCCGGACTGGACACACAGGTCACGTTCGCGCGCAAGCACTTCGACGATGCGGACGTCGCCACCGTCATCGACCGGCTCGCCCGACTGCTGCACGCGGCCGCGACGGATCCCGACCGGACGGTTGCCGACGCGCCGATCCTGTCCGACACCGAGGCCGCGGCACTCACGCCGGTGCGGGGCCCCGCCGACGTCCCCGCGCGCACCCTCGCGCAGATTCTCGACACGGCGGCCACCGCCGACCCGGACCACGAGGCCCTGGTCTGCGGGGACCGTCGACTGTCCTATCGCGAACTCGACGACAGCTCGGCCGGGCTGGCGGGGCGGCTTCGCAACCGCGGTATCGGGCCGGGTTCGATTGTGGCCCTTGCGATTTCCCGCTCGATCGAGTCGGTCACCGCGGTCTGGGCCGTGGCCCGGGCCGGGGCGGCATTCCTGCCGGTCGATCCGAACTACCCGGCGGACCGGATCGAGCACATGCTCACCGATTCCGGTGCCGCACTGGGGCTGACGGTGCGTGCAGACGTCGACGAACTTCCACGCCCGATCGACTGGCTGGTCCTCGACGACCCGTCGCAGGTCGACATCGCGTCGGGCGTCACCGATGCCGTCGTCGAGGCGCCCGCGCGGCCGGCCCGCCTCGACGACGCCGCGTACCTCATCTACACGTCCGGATCCACCGGTCTGCCCAAGGGTGTCGTCGTCACCCATCGGGGTCTGGCGAACTTCGCGGCCGAGGAGCGCGAGCGTTTCGCGATCTCCGCCGACTCGCGCACCCTGCACTTCTCGTCGCCGAGCTTCGACGCGTCCGTGCTGGAGCTGCTCATGGCGGTGGGATCCGGCGCCACGATGGTGGTCGCACCACCGACGATCTACGGCGGCACCGAACTCGCCGAGCTGCTCAGCCGCGAGCGGGTCACGCACGCGTTCGTCACGCCCGCCGCCCTGGCCTCGGTGGACCCGACCGGACTCGACCACATCGAATGCGTGGCCACCGGCGGTGACGTGTGCGCGCCCGCCCTCGTCGAGCAGTGGGCTGCACCGACATCCCCGAGTTCCGGCCGAGCCGGCCGCCGGATGTTCAACGCGTACGGCCCGACCGAGACCACGGTCGTCGCGGGCATCAGCGACGCGCTGCGCCCGGGAGAGCCCGTCACCATCGGCGGACCGTCCCGCGGCACCGGCGAGATGATCCTGGACCGGCACCTGCGACCGGTCCCGGCAGGCATGGTGGGGGAGTTGTACGTGACCGGGGCCGGCCTCGCCCGCGGCTACCGGAACCGGGCCGGGCTCACCGCCGCGCGATTCGTCGCGTGCCCGCACCTGCCCGGGGAGCGGATGTACCGGACCGGCGACCTCGCCCGGTGGAACGGTCGGCGGGAGCTCGAGTACTTCGGCCGCAGCGACTTCCAGATCAAGATCCGCGGCTTCCGCATCGAGCTGGGCGAGATCGACAGCGTGCTGCGCGGGCACCCCGCGGTCGACTTCGCGACGACCGTCGGGCACACCCGCGCCTCGGGCGACATCGCGCTGGTCGGCTACGTGCTGCCCGCGCCGGGCGCACCGTTCGACGAGGCGGAACTGCTCGCGCACGCCGCGCAGGCGTTGCCGGCGCACATGGTGCCCGCGACGATCGTGGCGCTCGACGAGATTCCGCTGACCCCGGCGGGCAAGCTCGACCGCAAGGCCCTGCCCGAGCCACACTTCGCCGGCAGCGTCACCGAGTACCGCGCACCCGGCACCGACGCGGAGCGGCAGATCGCCGCGGTGTTCGAGGATCTGCTCGCGGTCGACCGGGTCGGTGTCGACGACACCTTCTTCGACCTGGGCGGCGACTCGCTGATCGCGACGAGGGTGGTGGCACGGACCAACGCGGCGCTGGGCACCTCGCTCGGCGTGCTCGACCTCTTCGAGGCGCCCACCGTGGCGACCCTCGCCGCTCGCGCCGGGCATGCGAGCGGCGACCGGACCCGGCCGGAGCTCGCCCCTCGCCCGCACACCGGACCCGTGCCGGTGTCGATGGCCCAGCAGCGGATGTGGGTGGTCAACCAGCTGGACCCGAGCTCGGCCGCGTACAACATCCCGATCGCGGTGCGACTGAGCGGCGCACTGGACACCGAGGCCATCGCGGCGGCGCTCGCGGACGTGATCGACCGGCACCAGACGCTGCGCACGGTCTTCCCGAACACCGACGAGGGTCCGGTACAGGTGGTCCTTCCCGCGGCCGACACCACCGCCGACCTGACCCCGGTCGACGTGGACGCCTCCCAGGTCTACGCCGCCGTCCACGCACTGGCCACCGAGGGGTTCGACGTCACCAGCGCGCCGCCGGTGCGTGCCCGGCTCCTGCGCATCGACCCGACCACCCACCTCCTGGTTCTCGTCGTCCATCACATCGCTGCGGACGGTCTGTCGATGGCGCCCCTGGCGCGAGACGTGTTGACCGCCTACGAGGCGCGCCTGTCCCGCCGCGCCCCGCAGTGGGCCCCGCTGACGGTCCAGTACACGGACTACGCGCAGTGGCAACGCGAACTGCTCGGTACCGCGGACGATCCCGACAGCCTGCTGTCGCGTCAACTGGCGTTCTGGTCCGCTGTGCTCGACGGCGCACCCGAGGCGTTGCCGCTCCCCGCGGACCGACCGCGCCCGCCGCGGCCGACGATGCGTGGCGGCATCGTCGACTGCACGATCGATGCCGCATTGCACCGCCAACTGCTCGAGGTGGCCCGGGCACAGGGCGCCAGCCTGTTCATGGTCCTGCACGCGGCACTCGCCGTGCTGCTCGCGCGGTCCAGCGGCGAGCAGGACGTCTCGATCGGTTCGCCGGTGTCAGGTCGTGGTGAGGCCGAACTCGACGACCTGGTCGGCATGTTCGTCAACACGGTGGTGCTGCGCGCCCAGGTCGACCCGGCCGGAACCTTCGCCGAACTGCTCGACCGGGTGCGGGCGGACGACCTCGCCGCGATGGGTCGGGTGGAGTTGCCCTTCGACCGGCTCGTGGAGGAGCTGCACCCGTCCCGCGCGGCGGCGGAATCGCCCCTGTTCCAGGTCATGCTGGTGCTGCAGGGGGCCGTCGACGGACGCCTGGCCCTGCCGGACCTGACCGCGGAGGTCGAGGACGTCGACACCGGCACCGCGAAGTTCGACCTCCAGGTGATCGCGACCGAACGCACCGACGACAGCGGTGAGCCGGGACCCGTCGAAACCCAGTTCTCCTACGCCACCGATCTTTTCGACAGGTCCACGATGACATCCCTGGCGGATCGATTCGTCCGGGTGCTCGAGGCGGTCGTGAACGATCCCGGCGCCCTGGTCGGCGACCTCCCGCTGGTGGGCACCGACGAGCGCCGGCGGGTGGTCGAGGAGTGGAACTCCACCGCCGCCGCGGTGCCCGAGAACACCCTGGCGGACCTGTTCGACACGCAGGTGGCGCGCACGCCCGATGCGGTCGCCGTGGTGTTCGGCGACCGCGAGCTGAGTTACACGGAGTTCTCGGAGCAGGCCAATCGCCTTGCACGAGCGCTGATCGCCACCGGTGTGGGACCGGAGAGCCATGTCGCGGTGGCGATGCGGCGCTCGGTGGATCTGCTGGTCGGGATCTACGCGATCGTCAAGGCCGGGGCCGCCTACGTGCCCCTCGATCCGGACCACCCGGCCGCGCGCATCCGGTACGTGCTCGACAGCGCCGCACCGGCGTGCGTGCTCACCACCGCCGCCGAGCGCGGCGCAGTCCCCGAGGATGCGGTGACGATCGAGATCGACACCCTCGATCTGTCCGGCTACGACGCCGGGCCGCTCACCGAGTCGGACCGCCGTCCCGCCCGCCCCGACAACAGCGCATACGTCATCTACACCTCGGGATCGACCGGCCGGCCGAAGGGCGTCGCGGTGAGCCACCGCTCGATCGTCAACCGCCTGCGGTGGATGCAGGACACCTACCCGCTGGACGGGACCGACGTGGTCCTGCAGAAGACGCCGGTGACCTTCGACGTGTCGGTGTGGGAACTGTTCTGGGCGTTGCAGACCGGCGCCCGCGTGGTGATCGCGGCACCGGACGGCCACCGGGACCCCGGATACCTGTCCCGGCTGATCGCCGACCGGCACGTGACCACCATGCATTTCGTGCCGTCGATGCTCGCGGCGTTCCTCGCCTCGGCGCGCGCCGACCAGTGCGCCGGACTGCTGCGCGTGTTCTGCAGCGGCGAGGCGCTGCCCCCGGCAACTGCCGACGCGTTCCACCGTTTCAGCGGCGCCGCACTGCACAACCTGTACGGGCCGACCGAGGCCGCGGTCGACGTCACTGCCTGGGAGACCGCCGCCACGGACGTGACCAGCGTGCCGATCGGCGCGCCGGTCTGGAACACCCGCACCTACGTGCTCGACTCGCGGCTGCACCCGGTGCCCGTCGGTGTGCGCGGCGAGCTGTACCTGGCGGGCGTCCAGGTGGCCCGCGGCTACGTCGGCCGTGCCGATCTGACCGCCGACCGGTTCGTCCCCGACCCCTTCGGCGAGCCGGGCTCTCGGATGTACCGCACCGGCGACGTGGTCCGCTGGCTCGAGCGACCCAGCCGCTCGCCCCGGCAGCCGAGTATCGGCGTCCTGGAGTACCTGGGACGCAGCGACTTCCAGGTGAAGCTGCGAGGTCAGCGGATCGAACTCGGCGAGGTGGAGGCCGCGCTGTTGGCCGACCCGACCGTCGCGCAGGCGGTCGTCGTGGTGCACCACGACGAGATCACGGGCGAGTCCCTGATCGGGTACGTCATCGCCGAGCCGGACACCGACGTGGAACCGGATGCGGTGCGCGCCACCGCGTCCACCGAACTGGCCGCCTACATGGTGCCCGCCCAGATCCTCGTGCTCGACGAGTTCCCGCTCGGCGCCACCGGAAAGCTGGACCGCGGCGCGCTGCCGGAGCCGGAGTTCCTCGCGTCCTCGGCGGAGTTCGTGCCGCCTCGCAATCCGGTGGAGGAGATCCTCGCGTCCGTTGTCGCCGACCTGTTGGGACTGCCCCGGGTGGGCGTGCACGACAACTTCTTCGACCTCGGCGGGAACTCGCTGATCGCCGCACGGCTGGTGGCGAGGGCCAACGGCGCGCTGTCGACCTCGATCGGGGTACGGGAGATCTTCGACGCCCCCACCGTCGCCACCCTCGCGCTGCGCATCGAATCGGGGACCGCGTACGCGCAGGACCGCGCGCCGCTCGTACCCGCAGCTCGCCCGGACCCGATCCCGGTCTCGCTGGCTCAGAAGCGCATGTGGTTCGTCAACCAGTTCGACGTCACCTCACCCGCCTACAACATCGCCATGGCCATCCGGCTGACCGGCGAACTCGACATCGCTGCCCTGCGCGGCGCCATCCGCGACGTGCTCGTCCGACACGAGTCGCTGCGAACCAAGTTCCCGATGGTCGGCGCCGAACCGACGCAGGTGATCGTCTCGGCGGAGGCGGCGCTGCCGGACCTCGACGTCGAACCGATCACCAAGACAGCGCTGCGGGCGCGGATCACCGAGGTCACCGACGCCGGGTTCGACGTGACGCTCGCGCCGCCGCTGCGGGCCGCGCTGCTGCGCGTCGAGCCCGGGGACCGCGCGGGCACCGAGCACGTGCTGGTGATCGTCGTGCATCACATCTGCGCGGACGGCTTCTCGATGGCGCCGCTGGCCAGGGACGTGATGGTCGCCTACAGCGCCCACAGCAGCGACCAGGGTCCCCAGTGGACCCCGCTGCCGGTGCAGTACGCCGACTACACGCTGTGGCAGCGTTCGGTCCTCGGCAGACTCGGCGATCCGGACAGCCTGCTCGCCGCGCAACTGGACTACTGGGCCACCACCCTCGACGGCCTGCCGGACCTGTTGACGCTGCCCACCGATCGACCGCGACCGGTGGAACAATCCCTGCGCGGCGCGACGGTCTCGTTCTCGGTGGACGCCGCCCTGCACCGCCGGCTGGTCGCGACTGCCCGCGAACGCAATTCGACCGTGTTCATGGCGATGCATGCCGCGCTGGCGGTGCTGCTGGCCAGGTCGAGCGCCAGCACGGACATCGCCATCGGCACCCCGATCGCGGGGCGCGGCGAGGCGGCGCTCGACGACCTGGTCGGCATGTTCGTCAACACGCTCGTCCTGCGCAGCCAGGTCGAGCCGAAGATGTCGTTCACCGACCTGCTGGTCGCCGTGCGCGAGAGCGACCTCGAGGCCTTCCATCACGCCGACCTGCCCTTCGAGCGACTCGTGGAGGTGCTCGCGCCCGAGCGGAGCACCGCGCACTCGCCGCTGTTCCAGGTGATGTTCGAGTTCCGCAACAACGAGCGGCCCCGCCTCGAACTGCCCGGGCTGACGGTGACCGGAATCGACCTGGGCACCGAGATCTCCAATTTCGACCTGCAACTGACCTGCACCGAGGAGTTCGACGAATCCGGTGCGCCGGCCGGGATCTCCGCCGGGTTCACCTACGCCACGGACCTCTTCGACAGCGACTCGATCGCCGAGCTCGGCGATCGACTGGTCCGGATCCTGACCGCGGCGACCGCCGATCCGGACGCCGCGGTCGGCGACGCGCCGATTCTCGCTGCCGAGCGGGCCGCGGCGCTCACCCCGGTCCGCGAAGGCGACCCGGTTCGGCCACGGACCCTGCCCGCGCTGCTCAGGGCTGCGGTCGCCACCAACGCCGACGGCCTCGCACTGATAGCCGGGGATCGCACGATGTCCTACCGCGAACTCGACGAACGGTCGAACCGGCTGGCCCGGTTGCTGATCGGGCGCGGGGTCGGCCCGGAATCGGTGGTCGCGATCTCGATGCCTCGAACTATCGAATCGCTGCTCGCCGTGTGGGCGGTCACGAAGGCCGGCGCCGCGTACGTCCCCGTCGACCCGGGCTACCCGCGGGACCGCGTCACGCACATGCTCGAGGACTCCGGCGCCGTCCTCGGGCTCACCGTGGAGGCGCATCACGACGCGCTGCCGACCACACCGCGCCACCTCGTCCTCGACGAGGACGGCGCCGACGGCGCCCTGGCCAAGTGGTCGGACGCCCCGATCACCGACGCCGACCGGATCGCACCGCTGACTCTGGACCATCCGGCCTATCTGATCTACACCTCCGGCTCGACGGGAACACCGAAGGGCGTCGTGGTCACGCACCGCGGCATCGCGAACCTCGCGGCGGAGATGCGGGCCCGGTTCGCGGTGACGCCGCAGTCGCGGACGCTGCACTTCTCGTCCCCGAGTTTCGACGCGTCCGTGCTCGAACTGCTGATCGCGATCGGTGCGGGCGCGACCATGGTCGTGGCCGGCTCCGACGTGTTCGGCGGCGAGGACCTCACCGCCCTGCTCGCGTCCGGCCGCGTGACGCACGCGTTCGTCACCCCGGCCGCGTTGGCGTCGGTGGACGCCGACGCCCTCGACGAGCTCGAGTGCGTGATCACCGGCGGCGACCGGTGCCCACCGGAACTCGTCGCGCAGTGGTCGCGGGCGGGCCGCTCGATGATCAACGCGTACGGGCCCACGGAGGCCACCGTCGTCGCGAGCCTCACCGGGCCGATGGACCCGGACCGCCCGGTCACCATCGGCGGGCCTCCGCGCGGGACCGGGCTGATGGTCCTGGACACCCGGCTGCGCCCGGTCCCGGTCGGGGTGACCGGTGAGCTGTACGTGACCGGACCCGGCCTGGCCAGGGGCTATCGGCACCGGCCGGGCACCACCGCGGAACGATTCGTCGCCGACCCGTACACCGGCGGCCGGATGTACCGCACCGGCGACCTGGTCCGCTGGAACGGCCACGGCGAACTCGAGTACCTCGGGCGCAGCGACTTCCAGGTCAAGATCCGCGGCTTCCGCATCGAACTCGGCGAGATCGAGTCGACGCTCGTGCGGCATCCCGCGGTCGCCCGCGCGGTGGTCACCACGCGGACCGATGCCGCGGGCAGGCCGCGTCTGGTCGGGTACGTGGTCCCCGGCGACGACCATCCCACCGTCGACGTCTCGGAGATACTCGGGTTCGCCGGCACCTTCCTCGCGCCGCACATGGTGCCCTCGACCCTGGTGGTCCTCGACGAACTGCCCGTGACCCCCGTCGGCAAGCTGGACCGAAAGGCGTTGCCGGACCCGGACTTCACCCCGCGCGCCGACGCCCACCGCGCCCCGCGCACCGACACCGAGTCCGCGCTCGCCGCCCTGTTCGCGGAGGTCCTCGGCCTCGAGCCGGCCGACGGCGACACCTCCGTGACAACCACGATCGGCGTGGACGACTCGTTCTTCGCACTCGGCGGCGACAGCATCATGTCGATCCAGCTGGTGTCCCGGGCCAAGGCTCACGGGATCTACCTCTCGCCGCGGGACGTGTTCGAGCGCAAGACCGTTGCCGGCCTCGCCGAGGTGGCCGTCGCGACCGACGCCGCGGACCTGCCGGTGCTCACCGAACTTCCCGGCGCCGGGGTCGGCGACATGCCACCGACGCCGATCGTCCGGTGGCTGCTCGAGCGCGGCGGACGTTTCGACCGGATGTCGCAACCCACGCTGCTGCACGCACCCAGCGACCTCACCTCGATCGAACCGTTGATCGCCACGGTGCAGGCCGTCCTCGACCGCCACGACATGCTCCGGGCCCGGCTCCGGACCGACGAGAACGCCGACGCCGGTGTGGTGCTCGAGGTCCGCCCCGCCGGCTCCGTCGACGCCGCAACCTGCGTGCGACGGGTACCGGTGGTCGCGGCCCCCGGGACGCCGGAGTTCGCGACCGCGGCCCTGGCCGTGCTCGACGCGGCACAGGACCGCCTCGATCCGGCGAACGGTGTGATGCTGCAGGTGGTCTGGCTCGACGCGCCCGACGGTGACGGCCGGCTGCTCGTGGTCGTCCACCACATGGTGGTGGACGGCGTGTCCTGGCGGGTGCTGGTACCGGACCTCGCGATCGCGTGGGCACACGTCCAGTCCGGGCAGACCCCCACGCTGGCGCCGGTGGGCACCTCGATGCGCAGCTGGGCGCACGCCCTCGTCGACGCGGCCGCCGACCGCGGCGACGAGTCCGAGCTCTGGCGCGGCATTCTCAGCGGTCCCGACCCGCGCCTCGGGTCGCGTCCGCTCGATCCCGCAGTCGACCTCGAGTCGACGGTCGAGCGGGTGACCGTCGAACTGTCCGCAGAGGTCAGTGACGGTGTCCTGACAGCGATTCCCGAGAGGTACCACGGCAGCGTCAACGACGGCCTGCTGACCGCGCTGGCGATGGCGCTGACCCGCTGGCACCGCACCCACGGAACGTCCGACACGACCGACGCCCTGCTCAATCTCGAGGGCCACGGGCGCGTGGACCACGTCGTGGGCGGCGCCGACCTGTCCCGCACGGTGGGGTGGTTCACCTCGATCCACCCGCTGCGACTGGACCTGAGCTCGGTCGACCTCGACGACGCGTTCGCGGGAGGCCGGTCGGCGGGCTCTGCCGTCAAGGCCGTCAAGGAACAACTGCTCGCGATCCCCGACAACGGCATGGGATACGGACTGCTGCGCTACCTCGACCGCGACCACGGCCCCGAACTCGCGCAACTGCCCACGCCGCAGGTCAGTTTCAACTATCTCGGCCGCTTCACCACGGACCTGACCGACGGCGGTCGCGCGGCCGGATGGACACCCTCGGGTGAGGTCGACATGGAGCGGGCGCAGGACCACGACATGCCGGTCGCCTCGGTGCTGGACGTCAACGCGGTGACCACCGTGGTTGGCGACCGGCCGCAGTTGCGGGCCACCTGGGCGTTCCCGGCCGGCGTGCTCACCGAGGCCGAGGTACGCGAGATCGCCGAACTGTGGACGAGCGCGCTGGCCGCGCTGACCCGGCACGCCGCCGGTCCGGGCGCGGGCGGGCTGACCCCGTCCGATCTCGCCCTCGTCGACCTCGACCAGGCGACGATCGACCGGCTCGAGGCCGAGCACCCGTCGCTCGTCGACGTGTGGTCGCTCTCGCCGCTGCAGTCCGGGCTGCTGTACCACGCCCAGCTGGCGGACCAGTCCATCGACTCCTACACCGTGCAACTCACCCTCGAGCTGCGCGGCGCGGATGCCGACCGGCTCCGCCGCGCCGGCCAGTCCCTGCTGGACCGGCACGTGAACCTGCGCGCGTCCTTCGTCTACGACGACGAGGGCACCCCGATCCAGCTGGTGCACGCCGGTGTCGAACTGCCCTGGGCGGAAGTCGATCTCGCGGGGTCGACCGGCGACGACCTCGAGCGCGGGGTCGAGCGGTTGATGGACGCGGACCGAGCGCGCGGGTTCGACATGGGTGTCCCGCCGCTGCTGCGGTTCCTGCTGATCCGGACCGGACCGGACACGCACCGCCTGATCGTGACCAACCACCACATCCTGCTCGACGGCTGGTCGATGCCGCTGGTGCTGCGCGACCTGCTCACCCTGTACGCGACCGACGGGGACGCGGGCCCGCTGCCGCGGGTCAACCCGTACCGGGACTACCTGAACTGGATGTCGCGGCGCACCGTCGCGGACTCCGCGGCGCTCTGGCAACGGGCGCTCGCCGGGGTCGACGAGCCGACGCTGCTCAGCCCGATGGACGTCGGCCGGGTGCACGCGAACAAGTCCCGCGAGGTGCTGCTCGACTTCGACGCCGACCGGACCGACCGGCTGCGGGCGGTGTCGCGCGAGCGCGGCCTGACCCTGAGCACCCTGATCCGGGCGGCCTGGGGAATCGTGCTGGGGGAGCTGACCGGTCGCGACGACGTCGTGTTCGGCGGCACCGTCTCCGGTCGTCCGCCGCAGATCCCCGGGATCGAGTCGATGGTCGGGTTGTTCATCAACACCCTGCCCGTGCGGGTCTCCCTCGACCCCCGGGAGACCCTCGGCGCGCTGCTCGACCGGGTCCAGCGCGAGCAAGCCGACCTGCTCGACCACCACTACCTCGGACTGACCGACATCCAGGAACTCACCGGACCCGGTGCGGCGTTCGACACCCTCACTGTGTTCGAGTCCTACCCGATGGACCGCACCGCCCTCACCGAGGACACGGACATCGCGGGCATGCACGTGCTCGACGTGCACGACACCGCCAACGCCGCGCACTACCCGCTGGCCCTGATCGCCTCGGCCACCGAACAACTCACGCTCAAGCTCGAGTACTTCCCCGACCTGTTCGATGCCGAGCGCATCGACGGCATCGGGTCCCGGCTGCGCCGGGTCCTGGACGCGCTGACCACCTCACCGGACCTGCCGCTCGCGGCGCTGCGCCTGCTGTCCACCGAGGAGGAGGCCGCACTGCTGCCACTGCGCGGGCCGGAAGCGACCGGCACCGCGAATCGCACGCTGCCGCAACTGCTCGTCGACACCGCGGAGCGCCGCGGTGACGCGCTCGCGCTGACCTTCGAGGGCCGCGACGTCAGCTACCGCGAACTGGACGAGTCCTCGAACCGGCTGGCCCGCACCCTGATCGGGCTCGGCGCGGGACCCGAGTCGTTCGTCGCGCTCGCCGTCTCGCGCTCCGTCGAGTCGGTGACCACCATGTGGGCCATCGCGAAGACCGGCGCCGCCTTCGTACCGGTGGACCCGAACTACCCGACCGAACGGATCGAGCACATGGTCACCGATTCCGGTGCCGTGCTCGGCGTGACCGTCGCGGCGGCCCGCGACCGCCTGCCCGACGGCGCCGTGTGGGTGGTCCTCGACGACGACGCCACCGCCGCCCGGCTGGCTGCGCAGTCCTCCGGTCCGATCGATGATGCCGACCGCATCGCGTCGGTGCGAATGTCGAACCCCGCGTACATGATCTACACGTCCGGCTCGACCGGCACCCCGAAGGGTGTGGTGGTCACGCACACCGGGCTCGACAACTTCTCCCGCGAGCAGCAGCGGCGGTACGCCACCGACGAGGCCTCCCGCACCATGCACTTCGCCTCGCCGAGCTTCGACGGCTCGATCCTGGACTACCTGCTCGCATTCGGACCGGGCGCCACGATGGTGATCGCACCGCCGAACGTCTACGGCGGCGTGGAGCTGGCGCAGCTGGTGGCCATCGAGCACGTGACGCACTCCTTCGTCACCCCCGCCGCGCTCGAGACCGTCGATCCGGTCGGGCTGGACGAGTTCGGCACCGTGATCGTCGGCGGCGAGGCCTGCCCGCCGGAACTGGTGGCGCGCTGGGCCGAGCCCAATTCCCCGAGTTCCCGGGGAGGGGGCCGGAAGCTGCACAACGGGTACGGCCCGACCGAGGCCACCGTGATGTCGAACATCAGCGAGCCGTTGACGCCGGGGGAGCCGATCACCATCGGCGGACCGGTGCTGGGCGTCTCCGAGGTGGTACTCAACTCGCGGCTGCAGCCTGTTCCGGTCGGCACGCCCGGTGAGCTGTACCTGTGCGGTCCCGGCCTCGCCCGCGGCTACCACGGCCGGTCCGGGCTCACCGCGGGCCGGTTCGTCGCCCACCCGTACGGCGAGCCTGGGGAACGGATGTACCGCACCGGCGACATCGTGCGCTACCGCGCCGACAACGGCCGGTACCTGGTGGAGTACCTGGGCCGCAGCGACTTCCAGGTCAAGATCCGCGGCTTCCGCATCGAACTCGGTGAGATCGACAACGTCGTCTCCGCGCATCCCGGCATCGACTTCGCGGTGACCCTCGGCAAGCGCACACCCGCAGGCGACACCCGGCTGGCGACCTACGTGACCACCACTCCCGAACGCGCGGTCACGGCCGCCGAGCTCCGCGAGTTCGCCGCCTCCCGGTTGCCGGCGCACATGGTGCCCGAGTCCGTCACCTTCCTCGACGTGATCCCGCTGACCCCGGTCGGCAAGCTGGACCGCACCGCCCTGCCCGAACCGGACTTCGTGTCCGGCGCGGCGGAGTTCGCAGCGCCGACCAGCGAACTGGAGGCCACCGTCGCGGAGGTGTTCGCCACCACGCTGGGTGTGGACCGGGTCGGCGTCGACGACGACTTCTTCGACCTCGGCGGAAACTCGCTGATCGCGACCCGCGTCACCGCCCGGCTCAGCGCCGCGCTCGGCACCGCGATCGGGGTACGGGCGCTGTTCGAGGCGTCGACCCCTCGGACACTCGCCGCGTGGGCGGACCGGTCGACCGCGGCGCCGGACCGGCCGCCGCTGGTCGCCGCCGAGCGGCCCGAACGGGTTCCGCTGTCCCTCGCCCAGCAGCGAATGTGGTTCCTCAACCAGTTCGACACCGCGTCGCCGGCCTACAACATCCCGCTGGCAGTGCGACTGACAGGAACCCTCGACGTCTCGGCCCTGCGCGCCGCGGTCACGGAGGTCCTGGACCGGCACGAGTCGCTGCGGACCGTGTTCCCGCTGGTGTACGGCGAACCCACCCAGGTGATCGTCCCCGCCGCTCAGAGCCTGGCCGAGTTGGCCCTGGTCCCGATCGAGACGGCCCGAATCCCGGGGTGGCTCACCGACTTCACCACGGCGGGATTCGACGTCACCGAAGCGGTCCCGGTGCGCGCGGTCCTGCTCGAGAGCGCGCCCGACGAGCACGTCCTGGCCCTCGTCGTGCACCACATCTGCGCCGACGGCTTCTCGATGGCCCCGCTGGCCCGCGACGTGATGGTCGCGTACACCGCCCGGACGAGCGGTTCGGCGCAGCGGCGTGAACCGCTGTCGGTGCAGTACGCCGACTTCGCGCTCTGGCAGCGCGAACTGCTCGGCGATGCCGAGGACCCGGACTCGCTGGCAGCCGCGCAGCTGCGGTTCTGGCGGGAGACGTTGTCCGACCTGCCCGAGGTGCTGGCGTTGCCCGCCGACCGCCCGCGACCGGTACAGCGGGACCTGCACGGCGACCGGGTGCGGTTCACGGTGGATCCGGCGGTGCACCGAGCGCTGACCGAGATTGCCCGGCAGACCAGTTCGACGATGTTCATGACCGTGCACGCCGCTCTCGCCCTGCTGATGTCGCGGCTCTGCGGCACCGAGGACCTCGCGGTCGGCACTCCCGTCGCGGGACGCGGCGAAGCCGCACTGGACGAGATGGTCGGCATGTTCGTCAACACGCTCGTCCTGCGCAGCCGACTCGACCCCGATCGGTCGTTCCGCGACCTCGTCGCGGACCTGCGCGAGAGCGACCTGGCCGCGTTCGGCCACGCCGACATGCCATTCGAGACCCTCGTCGACGAGCTGGCCCCCGAACGCTCCACCAGCCACACCCCGCTGTTCCAGGTGCTGATCGAGTTCCAGAACAACGAGTTGCCGAGCCTCGAGCTGCCCGGTCTCACCGTCGCCGGTGTCGAGCACGACCTCGCCGTGGCGAAGTTCGACCTGCAGTTGACCCTGACGGAGGAGTCCGACCCTGCCGGCGACCCGGCCGGGATGGCGGGCGCGTTCACCTACGCCACCGACATCTTCGACGCCGGCACCGTGGCGCGCATCGCCGAGCGGTTCCTCGACCTGCTCGCCGCCGTGACCGCCGCACCGGACGTGCCCGTCGGGGACGTCGAGGTCACCACGGACGCCGAACGCCGGGCGATGCTCACCGAGTGGAACACCCCCGGACGCCACGCCGAGGCGATCACCCTGGCCGACGAGTTCGCCCGCTCGGCGGCACGGACACCGGATGCGATCGCCGTGACCGCGGGCCAGGAGGCACTGACCTACGCCGAGCTCGACGCCCGCTCGAACCGGCTCGCGCGCATCCTGATCGAGCGCGGCGCGGGCCCGGAGGATCTCGTCGCGGTGGCGCTGCCCCGCGGCGCCGACCTGGTCGTCTCGCTGCTCGCGGTGATCAAGTCCGGGGCCGGCTACCTGCCGCTGGACGTGAGCTACCCGGCCGATCGGCTCGCGTTCATGCTCGCCGACGCGGCGCCGGTGTGCACCCTGTCCACCGCATCCGACGTCGACCGGCTGCCGGCGAGCTCGGTGCCCACGATCCTGCTCGACGGGCCGGACACCCGGCGCGCGCTGCGCGCCGCCTCGGACGCCGCCGTCACCGATGCCGACCGGAACGCGCCCACCGCACCGGGGGACGTCGCCTACGTCATCTACACCTCCGGCTCGACCGGCCGGCCCAAGGGTGTGCAGGTCGCGCACCGCAACGTACTCACCCTGTTCGCCAACACCCGTGAGAGCTACGACTTCGGCGAGGACGACGTCTGGACGATGTTCCACTCGTACGCCTTCGACTTCTCGGTGTGGGAGCTGTGGGGACCGCTGCTGTACGGCGGCCGGCTGGTCGTGGTCGACCACGACACCGCCCGCTCACCGGAGGCGCTCGTCGACCTGCTCCGCCGCGAGCGGGTGACGGTGCTGAACCAGACGCCGACGGCCTTCTACCAACTGGCCGAGGCGGATCGGCTCACACCCGGGCACCTGGATTCGTTGCGCTACGTGATCTTCGGCGGCGAGGCACTCGACTTCGCTCAGCTCGGCCGGTGGTACACCCGGCACGACGCGACCGCGCCGCGCCTGGTGAACATGTACGGCATCACCGAGACGACGGTGCACGTGACGCGACTGCCGCTCGATCCCGCGACGGCCGCGACCGCCTCCGCCTCCGTGATCGGCCGCGGGCTGCCGGGGCTCCGGGTGTCGATCCTCGACCGCCGGCTGCGGCCGGTTCCGCCCGGAGTCACCGGTGAGATGTACGTCGCCGGCGACCAGGTCACCCGCGGCTACCTCGGCCGGTCGGCCCTGACCTCGGCCCGCTTCGTCGCCGACCCCGTCGGCAACGGCGGCCGCATGTACCGGACCGGCGACCTGGCGCGCTGGAATCACGACGGACAGCTGGAGTACCTGGGCCGCAGCGACTTCCAGGTCAAGATCCGGGGCTTCCGCATCGAACTCGGCGAGATCGAGGCGGAGGCCCTGCGCTTCCCGGGTGTCGCCCAGGCGGTCGTGGTGGTCCACGACGACGGCGAGGGCCGTACCCGCCTGGTCGGCTACATCGTCCCCGAGCCCGGCGCGCGGGTCCGCCGGACCGACCTGCTCGGTCACCTCTCCGCCGAACTCGCCTCGCACATGGTGCCGGCCACCATCGTCGAGCTGGACCGGTTGCCGTTGACCTCGAACGGCAAGCTGGACCGGAAGGCGTTGCCGGAACCGGACTTCGGCGCCCTCACGGAACCGGGGCGCGCCCCACGCACCGGAACGGAAGAGGTGCTCGCCGGGCTCTTCGGCGAGGTGCTCGGCATCGCGGCGGCCGACGGGGACCCGGCCCGTCAGGCGATCGGCGTGGACGACTCGTTCTTCGCGCTCGGCGGCGACAGCATCATGTCGATCCAGCTGGTCGCGCGGGCCAAGGACGCCGGCCTCGTCCTGACCCCGCGCGAGGTGTTCGAGCACAAGACGGTGGCCGCGCTGGCCGCGGTCGCCGAGCGGTCGGGCCCCGGCGGGGCTCCGGTGCTCGACGAACTGCCCGGCGGCGGGGTCGGCGAACTGCCGATGACGCCCGTCCTGCACTGGCTGCTCGACCGCGGCGGCGACCTGGGTCGCTACACCCAGACCGCCCTGCTCACCCTGCCCGCCGACGCAGACCGCGACACCCTCGACCGGACCCTGCAGGCGGTCCTCGACCGGCACGACATGCTCCGGGGACGGCTGCTGCGCGATACCCGCACCGTCGAGATCCCTCCGCCCGGTGCCGTGCGTGCGGGCGGCCTGGTCACCCGCATCGACGCCCCGACGGTGACCGGACCCGAGTTCGAGGAACTCGCCGCCGCGGCGCTGCGGGAGGCGGCCGGCAGGCTCGACCCGGACGGCGGGATCATGCTGCAGGCGATCTGGTTCGCACCCGAATCCGGATCCGGCCGACTGCTGCTGGTGGTCCACCACTCGGCCGTCGACGGCGTGTCCTGGCGGGTGCTGGTACCGGACCTGGCGACCGCATGGGCGCAGCTGCGCGGCGGTCGGGAACCGGACCTCGCCCCCGTCGCCACCTCCGTGCGGCGCTGGGCGCACGCCCTGGCCGACACCGCAGGCGCCCGGACCCCCGAACTGGCCCGGTGGCGCTCCGTGCTCGCCGCAGGCGACCCCGTGCTGGGGTCGCGGCCGCTCGACCGCGCGATCGACCTCAACTCGACCCTCGAGCGGGTGCGAGTGGACGTCCCCGCGGAGGTCACCGAGGCACTGCTCACCGCGGTCCCCGAGGCCTTCCACGGCAGCGTCAACGACGGCCTGCTCACCGGTCTCGCGCTGGCTCTCGCGCGGTGGCGCCGCGACCGCGGCCAGGACGGGTCGGCGGCACTGGTCACCCTCGAGGGTCACGGCCGCGAGGAGTCCGCCGCACCGGGCGCCGACCTGGCCCGCACCGTCGGCTGGTTCACCACCCTGTTCCCGGTGCGCCTGGACCTGTCCGGCGTGGACGTCGCCGCCGCCTTCGACGGCGGCCCGTCCACCGGACGCGCGATCAAGGCGATCAAGGAGCAACTGCTCGGCGCGCCCGACCACGGCATCGGCTTCGGGATGCTCCGATACCTCACCGACGGCACCGGGCTCGGGGACCTGGCGCGTCCACAGATCAGCTTCAACTACCTGGGCCGGTTGACCGGGACGTCGGCACCCACCGACACCGGGCAGGGTTGGCTCCCGGTCACCGATGTCGACCTCGACGACGCACCCAGCCCGGACATGCCGGTCGAGACGGCGCTCGACGTGAATGCGGTGACGCTCGCCTCCGCGGACGGGCCCCGACTGCGGGCCACCTGGGCGTTCCCGGCGGGTGTGCTGACCGCCGAGGAGGTCCGGGATCTCGCCGACACCTGGGTGGAGGCGCTCGAGGCGATCGCCAGGCACGCCAGCGCCCCCGCCGCGGGCGGATTCACCCCGTCCGACGTCGACCTCGTCCACCTCGACCAGCACGCCATCGACCGCATCGAGACCCGGTTCCCGGCGGTGACCGCGATATGGTCGCTCTCGCCGCTGCAGTCCGGCCTGCTGTTCCACACCCAGCTCGCCGACGCGAGCGTCGACCCGTACGTCGTCCAGCTGACCCTGGACCTGCGCGGCGTCGTGGACACCGAGCGGGTGCGCCGGGCCGGTCAGGCGCTGCTCGATCGGCACCCGAACCTGCGGGCGGCGTTCGTCCAGGACGAGGAGGGCGCGGCGGTCCAGGTGATCTCCGATCGAGTCACCTTGCCGTGGACCGAGATCGACCTGTCCGGCGCGGGCCGGGACGCCGCCGCCCGGGACGTCGAGTTCCGAGCAGCCCTGGACGCCGACCGCGGCGCCCGCTTCGAGATGACCTCCCCGCCGCTGCTGCGGATGCTGATGGTCACGATGGCGCCGGGCGAGTACCGGCTGGTGTTGACGAACCACCACATCCTGCTGGACGGCTGGTCGACGCCGCTGATCGTGCGAGACCTGTTGACGCTGTACGCGACCGACGGCGACGCCAGCGACCTGCCCCGGGTGCGGCCGTACCGCGACTACCTCGAGTGGATGGCCCGGCGCGACGTCGCCGAATCCGTGCACGCCTGGCGCAGCGCCCTGGCGGGCGTCACCGAGCCGACCCTGCTGGCGCCGATCGCCACGACCGGTCGACCGCCGTCCGCCGGTTCGCACGAGCACGCGCTCGCGCTGTCGGTGGAGCAGACCACGCTGCTGCGCACCATGGCCCGCGAACGCGGCATCACCCTCAACACCGTCGTCCAGGCCGCCTGGGGCCTGGTGCTCGGCGCGCTGTCCGGCCGCCGCGACATCGTCTTCGGCGGCACCGTGTCCGGCCGGCCACCGCAGATTCCGGGGATCGAATCGATGGTGGGCCTGTTCATCTCGACGATCCCGGTGCGCATCACACTCGACCCACACGAGAGCGTCGGGGACCTCCTCGACCGGGTCCAGACCGAGCAGGCGCAGCTGCTCGATCACCATCACCTCGGTCTCTCCGACATCCAGGACGCCGCAGGCCCCGGAGCGCAATTCGACACCCTGACCGTGTTCGAGTCCTACCCGATCGACCGCGCCGGCCTCAGCGAGGAGACCGACATCGCCGGCCTGCGGGTGGCCGGGATCAGCGGCCGGGACTCGGCGCACTACCCGCTCGCGGTGGTGGCGTCGGAGACCGCCGAGTCCGGTGCCGGGCAGCTGCACCTGAAGTTCGAGTACAGCTCGGACGCGTTCTCCGACAGCGAGGTCGAGCAGATCGCCCACCGGGTCCGGCGGGTGCTGGAATTGGTGGCCGTCGGACCGCAGACGCAGGTGGCGCGGGTGCATGCGCTCGACGACGCCGAACTCGACCGACTGCTCCCGGTCCGCGGGCCCGCAGGGTCCACCGAGCGCACCCTGCCGCAGATCCTCGCGGACGGCGTCGCGATCGACCCCGAGGCGATCGCGCTGACCATCGACGGTCACGAGGTGAGCTACCGCGAGCTCGACGAGCGGTCCAACCAGCTCGCCCGCGTGCTGATCGGGCTCGGCGCCCGACCGGAGACCTTCGTCGCCCTCGGTATCGCTCGCTCGGTGTCCTCGGTGCTGTGCATGTGGGCGGTGGCGAAGACCGGTGCCGCGTTCGTCCCGGTTGACCCGAACTACCCGGCGGACCGCATCGCGCACATGCTCACCGACTCCGGCGCCACCGTCGGACTGGCGCTCAGCGCGCACCGCGGACGGCTGCCCGACTCGGTGCCGTGGCTCTACCTGGACGCGCCCGCATTCGCCGAGCGCGCCGCCGCGCAGCCGGCCGGACCGGTCACCGACGCGGACCGCATCGCGCCGATCGACATCCACAATGCCGCGTACCTCGTCTACACGTCGGGGTCGACCGGCACGCCGAAGGGCGTGGTGGTCACGCACTCCGGTCTGGACAACTTCGCCCACGACCAGATCACGCGGTTCGGGGCCTCGCCGAGCTCACGTACCCTGCACTTCTCGACGCCGAGCTTCGACGGGTCGGTCTTCGAGTACCTGCAGGCCTTCGGGTCGGGCGCCACCATGGTGATCGCCCCGACCACCGTCTACGGCGGCACCGAACTGGCCCAGCTGATCAAGTGCGAGGGCGTCACCCACGCCTTCGTGACCACCGCCGCGCTCGCCACGGTCGACCCGGCCGGCCTCGAGCAGTTCACCCACGTGGCGTTCGGCGGCGAGGCCTGCCCGCCCGAACTGGTCGCCCGCTGGGCACCGGGCCGCAAACTCTCGAACGCCTACGGCCCCACCGAGACCACGGTGATGTCGAACATCAGCGCCCCCATGACTCCGGGTCGGCCGATCACACTCGGCGGACCGATCCGCGGCGTCCGCGAGGTGGTCCTCGGCGCGAACCTGCAGCCGGTCCCGGTGGGAGCGCCCGGCGAACTGTACATCTGCGGCCTCGGCCTGGCCCGCGGCTACCACCGCCGCCCCGGCTTCACCGCGGGCCGGTTCGTCGCCGACCCGAGCAGCACGTCGGGGGAGCGGATGTACCGCACCGGCGACGTGGTCCGCTGGGTGCCGACCGACCCCGACGACCCGGACAGCTCGCTCGCGCTCGAGTACGTGGGTCGAAGCGACTTCCAGGTCAAGATCCGCGGCTTCCGGATCGAACTCGGTGAGATCGACGCCGCGATCATGGCGCAGCCGGGGGTCGGGTTCGCCGTCACGGTCGCCGCGGTCGGACCGACCGGCGACACCGCGCTGGCGAGCTACGTGCTCGCAGCCACCGGCCACCGGGTGGAGCCCGCCGAACTCACCGCGGGCCTGGCGGAGCGACTGCCGGCCCACATGGTGCCGGCGAGCATCTCCATGCTCGACGAGATCCCGCTCACGCCGGTGGGCAAGCTGGACCGCAGCGCCCTCCCGGAACCCGAGTTCGCGTCCACCCTGGGCGAATTCGTGGCACCCGGTACCGAACTGGAGGAGACGATCGCCGACGTCTTCGGCACGATCCTCGGCCTCGACCGGGTGAGCGTCGCCGACGACTTCTTCGAACTGGGCGGCAACTCGCTGATCGCGACGCGCGTGACCGCACGACTGAGCGCGGCGCTCGGCGTGGCGATCGGGGTGCGGGCACTGTTCGAGGCGCCGACGGTGCGTGCGCTGGCCGAGCAGATCGCCGTGGCCGAGACCGGTGCCGCCCGCCCCGCGCTGACCGCCGCCGAGCGGCCGGGCCACATCCCGATCTCGTTGGCGCAGCAGCGGATGTGGTTCCTCAACCAGTTCGACACCAGCTCGCCCGCGTACAACATCCCGCTGGCGGTGCGGCTGACCGGTGACCTCGACACCGACGCCCTGCGGGCCGCGGTCGCGGACGTGCTGGACCGGCACGAGTCGCTGCGCACCGCCTTCCCCCTGGTGGACGGCGAGCCCGCGCAGGTGATCCTGCCCGCCGAGGAGGTCGTGCCCGACCTCGGGACGATCGAGGTGGACGAGGCCGACCTGGCCGGCCGCGTCGCCGAACTCGCCGCCGGGGGCTTCGACGTCACGGCCGCGGTGCCGATCCGGGCGGCGCTGCTGCGCGTGAGCGAGCGTGAGCACGCCCTGGTGATCGTCGTGCACCACATCTGCGCGGACGGTTTCTCGCTGGCGACCCTCGCCCGCGACGTGATGACCGCGTACGTGGCACGCAGCGACGGCAACGCACCAGGCTGGGAGCCGCTGCCTGCCCAGTACGCCGATTACGCCCTGTGGCAACGCCGGGTCCTCGGCAGCGAGGACGACCCGCATTCCCCGGCGGCGGCGCAGCTCGAGTTCTGGTCCCGGACCCTGGCCGGGCTGCCCGACGTCATCGGCCTGCCCACGGACCGACCGCGACCGTTGCAGCAGACCCTGCGCGGGGACCGGGTCGAGTTCGAGGTACCCGCCGACCTGCACCGAGCGCTCACCGACCTGGCGCGCGAACAGGGCACGACCGTGTTCATGGCCGCGCACGCGGTGTTCGCGGTGCTGCTCGCTCGGCTCGGTGACGCCGACGACATCGCGATCGGCACGCCGATCGCCGGTCGCGGCGACGCCGCGCTCGACGAGATGATCGGCATGTTCGTCAACACGCTGGTGCTGCGCACCCGGGTGCAACCGTCTACTCCGTTCGCCGACCTGCTCGATCAGGTCCGCGACGCCGACCTCGCCGCCTTCGGACACGCGGACCTCCCGTTCGAGCGGCTCGTCGAGAAGCTCAATCCCGTACGCTCGACGTCCTATTCGCCGCTGTTCCAGGTCTCGCTCGAGTTCCAGAACACCGAGCGTCCGCGACTCGAGCTGCCCGGCCTGCACGTCGAGGGCGTCGACCTGGCGACCCACGTCGCCAAGGAGGACCTCGAGCTCATCCTGGCCGAGCAGTTCGACGACGACGAGCCCGCGGGACTGCGCGCGGCCTTCGACTTCGCCACCGACCTGTTCGACCCCGACACGGTGCGCGGCTTCGCGGATCGATTCGTCCGCATCCTCGGCGCGGTGACCGCCGATCCGTCCGTGGCCGTCGGCGACATCGGCATCCTCGACGAGGAGGAGCTCTCCGAACTGGCCCCGGCGCACGGCCTCGCCGGCGGCCGGGCGCAGCTGTGGCCGGACCTGCTCTCCGCGGCGGCAGCAGCCGACCCGGATGCGGTGGCCATGACGTTCGAGGACCGGCGGGTCAGCTACCGCGAACTCGACGACCGTTCGAATCGGTTGGCCCGCTTGCTCAGTGATCGCGGCGTCGGGCCGGAGACCTTCGTCGCACTCGGCCTGTCCCGGTCCGTCGACGAGGTGGTCGCGATCTGGGCGGTCGCGAAGGCCGGCGCCGGATTCGTCCCGGTCGACCCGACGTATCCGCAGGAGCGGATCGAGTACATGCTCCAGGACTCCGCGGCCGTTCTCGGGCTGACGGTGCAGGGCCGGCGCGAACAGTTGCCGGACACGGTGCCGTGGCTGGTCCTCGACGGGGCACTCGAGGCCGAGATCGCGGCCTTCGACGCCGCCGCGGTGACCGACGCGGACCGCACCGCACCCCTGCAGCTCGCGCACCCGGCGTACCTGATCTACACCTCGGGGTCGACCGGGTTGCCCAAGGGCGTGATCGTGACCCACAAGGGCATCGCGAATCTCACCGCGGAGGAGCACAGCAGGTTCCGCGTCACCCCCGAGTCCCGCGTGTCGCACCTGGCCTCGCCCAGCTTCGACGCCTCGGTCTTCGAGCTGATGATGGCGTTCTGCGCGGGGGCGCGGGTGGTCGTGGTCCCGCCGAGCGTCTACGGCGGCCGCGAACTCGAGGCGTTGCTGCGCCGCGAGCGTGTCACGCACGCCTTCATCACCCCGACCGCGCTGTCGTCGATGGACGACACCGACCTCGACGATCTGGTGGTGCTGGCGGTCGCGGGCGAGGCGTGCCCGCCGGAGCTGGTCGAGAAGTGGGCCCGCACGCGCCGAATGTTCAACGGGTACGGGCCGACCGAGACGACCATCCAGGCCAGCGTGAGCGATCCGATGAGCGCGGAGCGGCCGGTGAACATCGGCCGGCCGGCCATCGGGTTCGAGGAGATGGTCCTCGACACCCGCCTGCAGCCGGTGCCCGCGGGAGTGCCGGGCGAGCTGTACATCTCCGGTCCCGGCCTGGCGCGCGGTTACCACCGCCGGTTCGGCCTCACCGCCGAGCGGTTCGTCGCCGATCCCTTCGGCGCGCCCGGGCAGCGTATGTACCGCACCGGCGACATCGTCCGGTGGACCAGTCCCGGCGGCGACGCGGCGCCCATCGTCGAGTACATCGGCCGCAGCGACTTCCAGGTGAAGGTGCGGGGCTTCCGCATCGAACTCGGCGAGATCGACACCGTCCTGGCCCGTCATCCGTCCATCACGTTCGCGGCGACGCTCGGGCACGTCGGACCGTCCGGGGACACCCTGCTCGCGGCGTACGTCCACGGCAAGGACGGCGCGGATCTGGACCCGGGGGAGATCCGGTCGTACGCGGCGGAGCGGCTTCCCGCGCACATGGTCCCGGCCGCGGTCGTGGTGCTCGACGAGGTGCCCGTCACGCCGGTCGGCAAGCTCGATCGCAAGGCGCTGCCCGCGCCCGAGTTCGGCATGCGGTCCACGCATTTCGAACCGCCGCGCACCCCCACCGAGCGAGCCATCGCGGACGCCTTCGCCCGGGTGCTCGGCGTGGCCGAGGTCGGTGCCACCGACAGCTTCTTCGACCTGGGCGGCAACTCCATCGTGGCCACTCGGGTCGTCTCGGAACTGCAGACCCGGCTCGGCCGCACCCTCTCGCTGCAGTCGATCTTCCTCGATCCGACACCGGCCGGCCTGGCCCGATCGGTCGACGAGCCGGGCCAGGCCGCACCGGTGGACGACGCACTGCGGGTGGTGATCCCGCTGCGGGCGGCGCTGCCGTCGAGCAACGGCCACGGCAAGTCCCCGCTGTTCTGCATTCACCCCGGGATCGGACTGTCGTGGGGCTACTCCGGTCTGGTGCGGCACCTCGCCAGCGACCGGCCCGCCTACGGCCTGCAGCTGCCGGTCATCAGCGGCGGCCCCAGCTTCACCTCGATAGAACAGTTGGCGCACCGCTACGTTCAGGAGATGCGGTCGGTGCAGGAACACGGGCCCTATCACCTGCTCGGCTGGTCGCTCGGCGGCGTCATCGCCCACGCCGTCGCGGTGGAACTGCGGGATCTCGGCGAGGAGGTCGCGACGCTCGCGATCATGGACAGCTACGTCGACCTCGACGACGACACACCGGAGTCCCTGACCGTCCCCGAGTTGTTGCACGGACTCGGTCTGGACCTGACCGCCGACGCCACCGGCAACGGCGAACTGACCTACGCTCGGGCGGTGGAACTGCTGGACGAGTCGTTCGGCCAGACCACCGGGCTGACCGCCGCCCACCTCGAACGGATCAGCGCCGGTTTCACCGACTCGGCTCGAATCCTGCGCAGCTTCAACCCGTCCCGGTTCGACGGCCAGATGCTCTTCTTCCGCGCGGACGCCACCTCCAACGGAGATCACTCGCCGCAGGAGTGGCGCGACGCGGTGACCGGCGATATCACGGAGATCGTCGTGCACTGCGAGCACAACGAGATGATCGAGCCGGAGGCGCTGGCGGTGGTGGGTCCGGTGCTCGAGGAGTACCTGTCCAGCCACTGAGGTCGGCGGCCGGGCGCGGCGCGGCGGATACGTCCTACGGGCCGCCGAGTTCCGCCCGGAGCCGCTCGATCGCGCTGCAGTCCTGCGCCAGACGCCCGTCGCCGGGTTCGGCGGCCACGTCCCGCAGCATCTCGTCCGCGCGGGCGACCCCGACCGCCGACAGGATCGCCGACCACACCGAGTAGTCGGTGCCGGTGAAGGCCGCCACACCCTCGGCCATGCCCGACAGCAGGATGCGGCGGTCGTCCGGGTGCAGGCGGTCGTACACCAGTTTCACCAGTTCGGAGGTGACCGACGCGTGCGCCCGCTCGTCACGTCTGTGCAGCGCGACGGTCGCCTTGTTCACCGGTTGCACGCTCTCGTCGTCGGCGATCAGGCTCAGGTACGCCCCGATCGACGTCTCCGCGACCGTGGTGAAGGCGAGGGTGGTCAGGGCCGCCGACCGCGGATCGTCCCGGGCCGCCACCGCCTCGTGGGCGCGCCGCACGGTCAGGCTCACCGGCAACGCCCGCTCGGGAAGCCGCCACGGCCGCCGCCTGCGCGTCAGCGCGCTCACGTTGAGGTGCATGAGGGTGTGGTACTGCTCGTCGACCATGGCCTGCACCACCGATGCCCGCGCGGTGTCCCCGAGACCGGTGCGCAGCGAATCCTCCAGCAGCAGCTGAAATCCGGGGTTGACCACGTGCTGCTCGATGTCGATGACGTTCTTGTTGTAGGCGATCCACGCCCAGGCCCGGATCCGGTCCCGCGTCTCGTCGTCCAGTGCGAGATAGATCTCGTGGTCGCGGAAGGGAAGCAGGTCCTCGGCGAAATCGGCCTTGGCCGGGTCGAACAACTCGTCGAGGTCCGGTTCGGCCCGGCGGACGGTGGCCCGGCGCGGCCAGCTCCGGACCAGACCGGCGATCACCGCGCTCTCCGCCGGGTCGTCCGGGTCGAACTCGGGCAGCCGCGGGTCGCGGACCAGGTCCTCCACTCCGGGCGCGGGGCGCTCGTTCACGGCGTCCACCCACCCGCCGTGCGCGCGTCGACGGGCAGGAACTCGAACAGTCGCGCGCACAGGTCGCCGTAACGCCGATCGTGCTCGCCCAGTGGACCCCTGGCCTGCGCCATCAGGGCGGCGAACTCGGCCTCGGTGCCGGACTCGCACACCCGCGACAGGCGCGCCAGCCCCGTCGCCAGCGCCGCCCTGGCCTCGCGGGCGAAGGGATTCGCCGCCTGAACGTCCCAGTACACCTCCGGGGTCCCGAGTGAGACCCGGGCTAGCAACGCCAAGAGCAGGGTGTGCGGCGGCGGCGCGGCGGCGTGCAGTTCCGCTGTCCCGGCGCCGAGTTCGGCCAGTGCCAGTCCCGCCGCGAGCACCGCCGCGTGCGTCAGCACCTGCGTCGCCGCGCACAGCCGGTCGTGTTCGATCGCCGTCACCGGCACGACCGTCGCGCCCCCGCGCCGCAGCAGATCGAGGAACGGCGCCACCGGGGGACCGTCGCGGTGGAGCACGGCGAGCACCGGCCGGCCCGCCATACCCAGCGAGGGTGCGAACATCGGATTGATCCCCACCGACGGCGTGTCCAGATCACGCATCCGCTCTGCGATCCGCGTCTTCACCGACAGCGTCTCCACCAGCAACGCGCCGGGGCGCAGTCGATCTCGCAGCACATCGACCGCTGTGACGGCGACGGGTTCGGGCACGGCCAGCACCACACCCTCGGCCTCCCGGAGCGCTTCGTCCGCGGCATCGCCGGGCCGGGTGACGTCGAGGCCCGGGTCGTCCCGCGGATCCGCGACCACCACGAGCCTCCCGTCGGAACGGAGCAGATCGACCAGCATCGCGCCGACCGCCCCCCGACCGCCTGCCACGACCGTCGGTGAGAGCGGGTGCGTGGTCACGGCCGGGACCGTCCCCCCTGATCCTCCGGCACCGCGTCGTCCGGCACCGCGTCGTCCGGCACCACGTCGTGCGGCGCGCGCCCGTCCGCGACGGACAGGCATCGACGCATGGTCAGCGCCTTGACCATCGTCTCGTCGAACTCCTCGTCTACGTCGGACAACGCCACGATTGCCCCGCCGACCCCGAAAGTGACCTCCTCGTCCGTGGCCACCATCGTCCGGATGACGATGGAGAAATCGGCGGTGCCACTGAGCGAGAGGTAACCGATCGCCCCCGAGTAGACCCCGCGGGGCCCGTCCTCGAGTTTGTCGATGATCTCCATGGTGCGAACCTTCGGCGCCCCCGTCATCGATCCGCCGGGGAAGGTCGCCCGCAGGCAGTCCACCGGGGTGACGTCCGCACGCATCGTGCCACGCACGGTCGAGACCAGTTGGTGCACCGGCGCATACGTCTCGACGTCGAACAACTTCGGCACGTGCACCGAACCCGGCACGCACACCCGAGACAGGTCGTTGCGGACCAGGTCGACGATCATCAGGTTCTCCGCGCGGTCCTTCTCGCTCAACAGCAGTCCGCGGCGCAGGGCCTCGTCCTCGCCGGGCTCCGATGCCCGCGGCCGGGTTCCCTTGATCGGTTTCGACTCGACGGTCCGGTCGGAGCCGATCCGCACGAATCGCTCGGGCGAGGCACTGAGCACGGAGATGCCGGAGAACTGCAGCAGCGCGTTGTACGGGGTGGGACTGATGTCGCGCAGGCACGAGAACCCCTCGAGCGGATCCACGGTCTGCTTCACCGTCGCCGCGTTGGTCAGGCACACCTCGTAGGACTCGCCCGAACGAATCTCGTTGAGACACTGCTCGATCAAGCCCAGGTACTTCGTGCGGCTGTGCCGGAAGAGGATGTCGATGTCCGCCTCGGCCGGGACCAGCGGTGGCGCCCACGGCGTCTCGACCGGGACCTCGTCGAGCGCCGTGATCACCGCGGCCGTCTCCCGCAACCAACGGTCGCCCGCCGGGTCGTCGGTGCCGTCGTCGAGAACCAACAGGTGACAGCACCCGGACGAATGGTCGAAGACCAGGGCCCGGTCCGCGAAGACGACGGCCGCATCCGCTCGTGTGGACCCGTGCACCAGCTGACCGCAGGTGTCGGCCTTGAGTTCGTAGCCGAGGTAGCCGACGTAGCCGAGGTTGAAGCCGAACGGCAGATCCAGGCGGGGCGGGACGACACGCGCACGCAGTTGCTCGTCGAGATAGTCGAACAGGGTGGTGCGCAGCTCGGCGGTCGGGTGGCCGTGGCGGTGCACCCGGACCGTCGTCTCTGCGACCCGATAGGTGACGAACTCGGCACGCGGGCCGGAAGAATCACCCATCACCGAGAACCTCGAGTCCGCCTCGGCCGCGGAACTGCCGTCCAGCCAGAAGCTGTTCGGTCCGGCGGCGAAGAGCCTCTCGTAGACCGCACGCGGATCGACCGCACGATCGACGCGGACACTGCGTACCCGGTAGCTGTGCCCCGGTTCGGGCTGCGCAGGCCGCGCCGCCCGAACGGATCCGATCGGCCGCGAGACGCGGGCAGGCGTCAGGTCACGGAAGTTCGCCAGCAGCTCACGCCCGTAGTCCGTGCAGATCGACTCGGGGTGGAACTGCACCCCCCACAAGGGCAATTCGCGGTGCCGGACCGCCATCAGCACGTCGTCGTCCGTCCAGGCCTCGGCGACGAGGTCCGGCGACAACTCGTCGACGGCGAGCGAGTGGTACCGGACAACACGAAACGGTGACGGGATTCCGGCGAACAGTTCCGTGCCGGAATGCCGCACCGAGCAGATCCGGCCGTGCATGGGTTCCGGCGCGATCGACACCCGGCCGCCGAACAGGTGGCACAGCCCCTGATGGCCCAGGCACACCCCGAGCACGGGTAGTCCGGAGGCGGTGATCGCATTGCTGCTGATACCGAAGTCCCGGCGGCGCTCGGGCCGGCCGGGGCCGGGAGAGACCACGATGTTGTCGAAGTCGGACAGCCGCACCGCCGACCAGTCGGCGTCGTTCGGCACGACCACGGGTTCGTGACCGTTCACCCCCGTCAGCAGGCTGTACAGGTTGTAGGTGAACGAGTCGTAGTTGTCGATGAGCAGCGTGCGCACGGCGCGGCCCTCAGTCGCGGCCGACGGCGCGAACGCGCACGCCGAGCAGATCGGTCGACTCGGACGCGTCGATGATGGTGTCCTCGACGCGGCAGGTCTCGGCGATGAGCAGGTCGTAGAGCTCACGCAGGAAATCCGGCGACAGGTCGTGACTCAGGGCGTACGTGCGCGCGTGCTCCTGCACCACGCCCACGCGACGCGGCTGCATCATCGGAATCGCATATCGCCGTTTGACCACGGCGATCCGGGTGCACACCTCGATCCGCGCGCGGACGCTGTCGAGGAGCTCGTTGTCTATCCGGTCGAGCTCCGCGCGAAGGGATTCGAGTTCCCCCGCAGCGTGCGTGTCAGGCAGGGCGGTGGAGGCGGCCGGACCCGTCCTGCCGGCTCCGTTCCCGCTGGTCGTCTCGTCCATGCTCGGCACCGCCTTACATAGTCAGGGCCGGCGTTCGTCCTGTGTCGAATCGGTGCCGGCCGAACTCCGTCAGCTGCCTTCGTCACATCCCCAACTCTGTTCATGGTCTCACGGCGTCGGGAGTGGAGCAGTTCATCCGGTGTTCACGAAGGTTACGATCCCGACTCGAGGCCGTCAGCACCCATTGACGACAGCCCGTCCGGGGACATCTCCCCGGACGCACCGCCCTTCCTGCGAGCCGGTACTGGCGATCCTTCGACTGCCTCCCGGTGGCGTTGTACGCTGTCTGGGCGGCCGATATTCCCATCGCGCCCAACGAGTTCACGTCGGCCGCCAGACGACTCCGAGGCGAGATTTGGTGTCCACGGCATCGAAGTTATCCAGTGCCTGTCGCCGGCGAAGCGTCGCAGGCATGGCACTGACGATCCTGACTCTGCACGTCGTGGGGTGGGGGACGCTGCTGCTTCTCGTGGTGCCGGCCCACTACGAATTCAACGGCGGGGTCTTCGGTGTCGGATTGGGAGCGACGGCGTACGCACTGGGCATGCGGCACGCCTTCGACGCCGACCACATCGCCGCGATCGACAACACCACCCGCAAGCTCGTCGCCGAGAAGGGAAGGCCACTGTCGGTGGGCTTCTGGTTCTCGCTCGGGCATTCCACGGTCGTGTTCGTCCTGGTCCTGTTTCTCGCATTGGGGATCAAACACCTCGCGAGCAGCCTCGAGGACGACAACTCGGACCTCCAGCGCTGGACGGGTCTGTTCGGGACGTCGGTGTCCGGGCTGTTCCTGATTCTCATCGGAGTGCTCAATCTCGTGTCGCTGGTCGGCATCACGCGGATCTGGCGACAGAGCGTTGCCAGCGGGTACGACGAGGCGCACCTCGAGCGCGAACTCGACAATCGCGGGGCTCTGAACAGACTGCTCGGCCCCGTCGTGAAGGCCGTGCGCAAACCGTGGCACATGTATCCGGTCGGCCTGCTGTTCGGAATGGGTTTCGACACGGTCACGGAGGTCGGGCTCCTCGTCCTCGCGGGAGGCGCCGCCACGACCGGTCTTCCGTGGTACTCAATCCTCGTGCTGCCCGTGTTGTTCAGCGCCGGGATGTCGTTGTTCGACTCACTCGACGGTTCGTTCATGAACGTCGCATACGGCTGGGCATTCGCCCGGCCGGTCCGAAAGATCTACTACAACCTGGTGGTCACCGGCCTCTCCGTGGCGATCGCGCTGCTGATCGGGAGTCAGGAGATCATCTCCATCGTCGCCAGCAGGCGCGAGATCACCACGGGTCCGCTCGGGTGGATCGGCGGCCTCGACCTCGGCTCGATGGGGTTCGTCATCGTCGGCCTCTTCGTCGTCACATGGGTTGTGGCAGTGCTGGTTTGGCGGTTCGGCGGCGTGGAGGACCGTTGGGAGGCGCGCTCGGCGACCGAGCCGGTCGGCGGAGACTGACTCCGACCGAGCGTCGCCGAGGCGTTGTGCGGGCCATCGCGCGGTCATAGGGTGAAACGATCCGGGCCGGAACGGGGCCGCGCATGCACGAGATGTCGATCACCGCGAGCGTCGTGGACGCCGTGTGCGAGCGCGCGGCGGGCAGGCGGGTGCACAGCGTGACGATCCAAGCGGGGACCCTGTGTGCGGTGGTTCCCGAGTCGATGCAGTTCTGCTTCGAACTGGCCACCGAGGGCACGGTGATGGAGGGCGCACGCCTGGTCATCGAGCAGCCCCCGGGCCGGGCGCACTGCCGAAGCTGCGGTGCGGATTTCGCGCTGACCGACCTGATCCTGCTGTGTCCGTGCGGCAGCGCGGACGTCGAAGTCCTCTCCGGCCAGGAATTGCGGATTCTGTCGATGGAGGTGAGCTGAGCCATGTGTGCGACCTGCGGATGCGGTGACGGCGCCGCGGTGATCAACGCGGCCCACACGCATCCCCACGAGCATCCCCACGATCACGACCATCCCCACGAGCATCCCCACGATCACGACCATCCCCACGATCACGATCACTTGCCCCGCACCGAGACGATCTCACTCGAGCAGAAGGTCCTGGCCAAGAACGACGCGCAGGCCGCACAGGTCCGGCAGTGGCTCGAAGCCCGAGACATAGTGACCTTCAACATCACCAGCTCGCCGGGATCGGGCAAGACCACCCTCCTCGAACGCACCATCCGGGAACTGGCCGGGACCAGGCCGATCGCCGTCATCGAGGGCGACCAGGAGACGATGCTCGACGCCAACCGCATCAAGGCCGCCGGATGCCCGGTGGTGCAGGTGAACACCGGCGCCGGCTGTCACCTCGACGCGGAGATGATGCGCCGGGCGCTGGACAGCTTGCAGCCCGCGGACGGATCACTGCTGTTCGTGGAGAATGTCGGCAACCTGGTCTGCCCGGCGCTCTTCGACCTCGGTGAGCGCGGCAAGGTGGTGGTCATCTCGGTGACCGAGGGTTCCGACAAGCCGCTCAAGTACCCGCACATGTTCGCCGCGGCGACATTGGTGATCGTCAACAAGCTCGACCTGCTGCCGTACGTGGATTTCGACCTCGATGCCTGCGCCCGACACGCCCACTCGATCAATCCGAGCGTCGAGATCCTGCCACTGTCAGCGATCACCGGCGTCGGCGTAATCGATTGGTACACATGGATAAACGAGCAATTCGACTCACCGACGTCGGCGGCCGACCGTTGACAAGAGGCTTTCTGCAGGTGTACACCGTGATGAGCGTCACAAAAGTGGGCCGAGGGTCGACTCCGGTGGCGCAGGGGATGGTGCTCGTCCCTGGGAGGCGGCGGACATGCCGACACAAGCAGCAATCGAAGCCGAGGACACCCTGATCCACGTCCTGTGGATCAACGCGGGACTCAGTTGCGACGGGGATTCCGTCGCGTTGACCGCCGCAATGCAGCCCAGCGTGGAGGAGATCGCGCTCGGGGCGCTTCCCGGACTGCCGAAGATCGCGATGCACTGGCCCCTGATCGACTTCGAGTGCGGCCCGGCCGGCGGTGCCGACGATTTCCTGGAGTGGTTCTGGAAGGCGGACCGAGGCGAACTCGAACCGTTCGTACTGGTCGTGGAGGGATCGATCCCCAACGAGCAACTGCACGACGAGGGCTACTGGTGCGGATTCGGCAACAATCCGGCCACCGGTCAGCCCGTCACGACGAGTGAGTGGCTCGACCGGCTCGCACCGAAGGCCACGGTCGTCGTGGCTGCGGGCACGTGCGCGTGCTACGGCGGCATTCACGCCATGGCCGGCAATCCCACCGGCGCGATGGGTGTTCCGGACTACCTCGGCTGGAGCTGGAAGACCAAGGCGGGCATACCCATCGTCTGCGTACCCGGGTGCCCGATCCAGCCGGACAACCTGTCCGAAACCCTCACCTACCTGCTGTACCAGGCGACCGCACAGGCCCCCATGATTCCCCTCGACGAATCGCACCGCCCGCAATGGCTGTTCGGACAGACCGTGCACGAGGGCTGCGACCGGGCCGGCTACTACGAACAGGGCGACTTCGCCACCGAGTACGACTCGCTGAAATGTCTTGTCAAACTCGGCTGTTGGGGTCCCGTCGTCCGGTGCAACGTCCCCAAACGGGGCTGGATGGCCGGCATCGGCGGCTGCCCGAACGTCGGCGGCATCTGCATCGGCTGCACCATGCCCGGATTCCCGGACAAGTTCATGCCGTTCATGGACGAGCCGCCGGGCGGGAAGCTGTCGAGCACCGCCTCGGAGATCTACGGATCGGTGATCCGCACACTGCGCGCCGTCACCGGCAAGACCCTCGAGAAAGAACCGCGCTGGCGTGCTCGCGGCGACACGCTGACCACCGGAGCGACCCGAACCTGGTAGACGAGCGCTTCCGGAACGCCCTGCTCTGAGAGGTGACTCGATGACCACGATCGTTCCCGGATCTTCCGGCAACTCCGCGTCCGACGACGGACTGGTGGAAATGGCGTGGGATCCGATCACGCGCATCGTCGGCAGCCTCGGTATCTATACCAAGGTCGACTTCAAGAACTCCGAGGTGGCCGAGTGCCACAGCACGTCCTCGATCTTCCGCGGGTACTCGATATTCATGAAGGGCAAGGACCCGCGCGACGCGCACTTCATTACGAGCCGGATCTGCGGCATCTGCGGCGACAACCACGCCACCTGTTCGTGTTACACGCAGAACATGGCATACGGCGTCCGCCCCCCTCACCTCGGCGAGTGGCTGTTCAACCTCGGCGAAGCGGCCGAGTACATGTTCGACCACAACATCTTTCAAGAGAACCTCGTCGCCGTCGACTACTGCGAGAAGATGGTGGCAGAGACGAACCCCAGTGTGCTGGCGCGGGCCGAGAACGCCAGGTCGCCGCACGAGGAGGACCACGGCTACCGCACCATCGCCGACATCATGCGGGCGCTCAACCCGTTCACCGGCGAGTTCTACCGCGAGGCACTGCAGGTCAGTCGCATGACCCGGGAGATGTTCTGCCTCATGGAGGGTCGGCACGTCCACCCGTCCACGCTCTACCCAGGCGGAATCGGCACCGTCGCAACAGTCCAGTTGATGACCGACTACATGACCCGGCTCATGCGGTACATCGAGTTCATGAAGAAGGTCGTGCCCATGCACGACGACCTGTTCGACTTCTTCTACGAGGCACTACCCGGATACGACAAGGTGGGGCTGCGGCGGACGCTGCTCGGCTGCTGGGGCGCATTCCAGGACCCGGCGGTGTGCAACTTCGCGTACAAGGACATGACCGACTGGGGCAGATCGATGTTCGTCACCCCCGGCATCGTGGTGGACGGCAAACAGATCACCACCGATCTCGTCGACATCAACCTCGGGATTCGCATTCTGCTCGGTTCCTCCTACTACGAGGACTGGTCGGATCAGGAGATGTTCGTGACCACCGACCCGCTGGGCAACCCGGTGGACCGGCGTCACCCATGGAACCAGCACACCAACCCGCAGCCCCAGAAGCGCGACCTGGAGGACAAGTACAGCTGGGTGATGTCGCCGCGATGGTTCGACGGCAAGGACCACCTCGCGCTCGACACCGGAGGAGGCGCGCTGGCACGTATGTGGAACACAGCCCTGGCGGGCCTCGTCGACGTGGGGTACGTGAAGTCGACGGGACACAGCGTGCAGATCAACTTCCCCAAGACCGCGCTGAAGGGGCCGGTCCAGCTGGAGTGGAAGGTTCCGTCGCAGGGCAGCAACACCATCGAGCGCAACCGCGCCCGCACCTACTTCCAGGCCTACGCCGCGGCGGCCGCGCTGCATTTCGTCGAGAAGGCGCTGGTCGAGATCCGCGCCGGCCGGACCAAGACGTGGGAGAAGTTCGAGGTGCCGGACGAAGGAATCGGATGCGGCTTCACCGAGGCCGTGCGTGGGGTCCTCTCGCATCACATGGTGATCCGGGACGGCAAGATCGCCAATTACCACCCCTATCCGCCGACCCCGTGGAACGCCAGCCCCCGCGACAGCTACGGCACACCGGGCCCGTACGAGGACGCCGTGCAGGGCCTGCACATCTTCGAGGAGAACGGTCGCGACGACTTCAAGGGCATCGACATCATGCGCACGGTGCGCAGCTTCGACCCCTGCCTGCCCTGTGGCGTGCACATGTACCTCGGCGACGGCAGGACACTCGAGAAGCTGCACTCACCGACGCAGTCCCTGACCGGCGAGTGACCAGCGGCCATGGACGGGCCGGACGAAGGCACCGCGACAGGAACGGACGCCCCCGACGGGTGGCGCGGCGCGGGCGAACGTATCGACGCACTACTCGATGCCAGCGCGGCCGGCGGCGCGGTCGGGCGGGAACGCGCCGAGCAACTGGTGCGTGAGGTGGTCGACCTGTACGGCGACGGGCTGCAACGGATCCTGCTGCTACTGCGCCGTCGGGACGACACCCTGATCGACGTTCTCGCAAGGGACGAGTTGGTGTCGAGCCTGCTGCTGGTGCACGGGTTGCACCCACACGACGTGACCACCCGGGTTCGTCGCGCCCTCGACAGCGTCCGGCCGTACCTGGGTTCACACGGTGGGGACGTGGAACTGCTCGGCGTCGACGACGGCGTAGTTCGACTGCAACTGACGGGCAGCTGCCGGGGTTGCCCCTCGTCGGCGGTGACGCTCGAGCTCGCGGTCGAGGAGGCGGTGCGGGCGGCGGCCCCCGAGACCACGTCGATCGTGGTGGCCGGCGCGGAACCGGCGTCCGCCTCGACCGCCGGGCTGATCTCAGCGGAGTCGCTGCTCGCCCGGGTGCGTGCCGATGCGGGCACCGGGTCATGGGTCCCGGCAGCGGAGCTGGCGGGGCTGGGGTCCGGTGAGGTCGGGGGATTCTCGGTCGCCGGCCTGCCGTTGTTGGCGTGCCGTCTCGGCGACGACCTGTACGCGTACCGCGACCGGTGTCCGGCGTGCACCAACTCGCTCGCCGGGGCGATCCTCGGGCGCCGGGTCGGGGGTTCGACGGCCGATGCGGTGCTGACCTGCCCGACGTGTCGCGAACACTACGACGTGCGTCGCGCGGGGGCCGCGATCGGCGGGTCCGGTGGACACCTCTCGCCGCTTCCGGTCCTGGTCCGCGACGGCGTGCTCTCGGTGGCCGTCCCCGCCGCGGAGGTGGCGGGATGACCGGGTCGGGGGTGCGCTGCGGACCGTCGCTGGCGACCCTGACCCGGCTCGCGTCGACGCGTCCACCCCCCGTCGGGGAACGCTGCGAGATGTGCGCCGAGCCGATCGCCGAGCCGCATCCCCACGTGGTGAACGTGCAGGCGCGAGCGCTGATGTGCGTGTGCCGCGGCTGCTACCTGCTGTTCACCGACCCGGACGCCGAACTGCGCTATCGCGCCGTTCCCGACCGCTACCTGAGCTTCCCGGACTTCGAACTGCTGCCGGGACTGTGGGACGAACTACAGATACCGGTCGGCTTGGCATTCGTGTTCCGGAACTCGCGGCTGGACCGGAGCACTGCCTTCTACCCAGGTCCGGCCGGCGCCACCGAGTCCGAGCTGCCGCTGGGCGCGTGGGACGCGGTGCTCGCGGCGAATCCGGCGCTCGGCCTGCTCGCGCCCGACACCGAGGCGCTCCTGATCCGGGTGCCCGAGCAGGCGGGCGTGCCGGACTGCCATCTGGTGCCGATCGACGCCTGCTACGAACTGGTCGGACGCCTGCGCCGGGTCTGGCGCGGGTTCGACGGCGGCGGCGAGGCCCGTGCAGCGATCGACGACTTCTTCGACGGGGTCGCCCGCCGAAGCCGCCCTGCACCGGAGGTGCGAGCGTGAGCGAGCTGACCTTCACCGTGCTCGACGTGGCGCCGGAACGCTACGCGGTCGCACCGAATCTGACCGCTCGGCTCCGCATCGACGAGTCCACCGGCGCCACCGTGCACGCCCTCGCGCTGCGCTGCCAGGTGCGGATCGAACCGCAACGCCGCCGGTACACCGAGGCGGAGGCCGGCGGCCTGATCGACCTGTTCGGGCCGACCGAACGATGGCGGTCGACGCTGCGGGCCTTCCCCTGGCTGCAGTGCTCGGTCACGCTGCCCGGGTTCACGGGCACCAGCGAGGTGGAGCTGGCGATGCCGTGCACGTACGACTTCGAGGTCTCGGCGTCCAAGTACCTGCACGCCCTCGGCGAGGGCACGGTGCCGCTCGTATTCCTCTTCAGCGGGACGGTGTTCACCCGCGGCGCCGCCGGATTCGGTGTGGAAGCGATACCGTGGGACCGCGAGGCGGACTACGACATGCCCGCCGTGGTGTGGCGGAACCTGATGCAGGAGCACTTCCCGAACAGTGGATGGATCCGGCTGGACGCGGACACCCTGCGCACCCTGACCCGCTACAAGTCCGGCCGTGGCCTGCTGAGCCTCGACGCGGCGGTGGTCGAACTGCTGCAGGGCGCGGGGGAGTCGGTCGGATGATCGCGCCCGAGAGCCTCGCCCGAGCCCGCGCTGTGGCGGACGCGGTGCTCTACGAGGGCTACCTGCTGTACCCCTACCGGGCCACCTCACCGAAGAACAGGTCGCGCTGGCAGTTCGGCGTGCTCGGACCGCCCGGCGCCACGGCGGCCGGGGTAGGCGAGGACGCCCTGATGAGCACCGAATTCCTGCTGCAACCGTGCACCGACCGCGCCGAGATCGACCTGACGCTGCGCTTTCTGCAGCTGCAGCGGCGCGCCGTCGAACGCGCCGAGGACGACGGGACCTTCACACCCGCAACCGGACTGACCGTCGGGCCGATCGACTGGCTCAGCTGGGACGAGGCGGTCGAGTGCGAGGTGCCGCTCGGCACGCACGCGGCGGCGGCCCTGACGGCGGGCCTGCGCCTCCCGGTTCGGGTGGACGGCGGGTCGACGGTCGAGCTGCTCCGCGACGGTGCGGGATCGGTGGCCGGCCGGGTGCTCCGGACTCGACGGTCGCTGCAGGCGGAGGTCCGTGTTCGTGCCGAGTTCGACGGCGGGTTGATCCACCTCGCCGTCGAGGTGGAGAACGCCTGCCCGGACACTATTTCCGCCACCGAGACGAGCGGGACGGCAACCGCGCGGTCCCTCATCGGGGCCCACTTGATGGTCGGCGCGTCCGACGGCCGCTTCGTATCGCTGCTCGAACCGCCCGGACCGTTCGAACGTGCCGCGGCGACGTGCCGGCAGCATCGTTGCTTCCCGGTGCTTGCGGGGTGCCCCGGCGAATCCGGGCTGATGCTCGTGTCGCCGATCATCTTGTACGACTATCCGGAAGTCGCCGAGCAGAGCACCGGAGCGCTGTTCGACGCCACCGAGATCGACGAGATTCTCCACCTGCGTGTGATGACGCTGACCGACGAGGAGAAGGCACAGGCCCGCGCCACCGACCCACTCGCCGCGGCGATCATCGACCGCTGCGACGACCTCGGCCCGGCGGCGATGGCGCGTCTGCACGGGACCCGGCGTGACCCACCCCACGACCTCGGCCTCGTCCCCGAACTGTCCGACGGCACCCCGTGGTGGGATCCGGAGGCGGACACCGCGGTTCGACCGGAGGTGGACGGCGTTCTGGTCGAGGGGGTGCGCATCGCCAAGGGGAGCGTGGTCCGCCTCCGCCCGTCGCGCCGCGCGGACGCCCAGGACCTGTTCTACGGCGGGCGCACGGCCCGCGTGGCCACGGTGCACGGCGACGTGGACGGGGCGATCCACGTCGGGGTCACGCTGATCGACGACCCCGCAGCAGAACTGCACGACTGGTACGGCCGGTACCTCTACTTCGCCCCCGACGAGCTGGAACCACTGGAGCCGGAGGAGTTGTCCGCCGGCGACGAGGAAGGAACGCCATGAGAGTCGTCGGACGGATTTCCACGGCCCTGCTCGCAGTGGGGGTGATCGCCGCGGTCGCGGTCACGGTCGTCTCGATCCCGGACATCAAGCGCTACCTGCGCATGCGGCAGATGTGACGCGATGCGCGAGTGCCGCGTGCTGATCGCCGGGATCGGCAACGTCTTCCTCGGCGACGACGGGTTCGGTCCCGAGGTGCTGCGCCGGATGACCGGGGTGTCGCTGCCGCCGGGTACCCGCGCGGTCGACTTCGGCATCCGCGGGGTGCATCTGGCGTACGAGCTGCTCGACGACTGGGACGCCCTGGTCCTCGTCGACGCTCTGCCGAATCGCGGTGCGCCGGGAACGATCCGGGTGTTCGAGGTCGACCCGGAGCGGATCGCCCGCGGCGGCGGGCTCGACGCGCACGGCATGGACCCGGCCGCGGTGTTCGCCTGCCTGGACGCGCTCGGCGGCACCCTGCCCCGCACCGTTGTCGTCGGCTGCCAGGTGGCCGCCGTCGAGGACGGGATCGGACTGTCCGGCGAGGTGGCGGCCGTTGTGGACGACGCGGCCGCCACCGTCGCGGCAGTCGTGGCCGAACTCGGCGCACCGGTCGCGGCGAGGCCGCCGGGCGTGGGGGACTGAATCATGTGCCTGGGCATTCCGGGGCGGGTACTGAGCCTGCTCGACGGGTACGGCGGTCAGCTCGCGCTGGTCGACGTCGCCGGCGAGCAACGGAAGGTGAACATCGGCATGCTCGACGAGGACGCCCGTCCGGCGCCGGGCGACTGGGTGGTCATTCACATGGGTTTCGCCGTCGAGAAGACGGACCAGGCGGGTGCCGAACGAGCCATGGCCGGGCTGGAGCTGATGGGGCGCAGCCGCGACGACGCGGCGGAGTGACGAACCGGCCACGCGATCGGCTCAGTCGTTGTGCGCCCGAGCGGCAAGCCTGAGATTGGTGCGTTCGAGCTGCCATCTGGTCCAGAACTCCAGGCTCGCCTCCTGCTGAGTGTCGAGGCGGTCGCACACGAAGTCCCAGTGCATCGCCACCCGGTCGCCCACGCTCAGATCGGACACGAACGTCCCGCCGCCGGGCACCCGGTACCGGGTCACGCACTCGCGGTCCGGCCCGAGGCCGAGCGCGGTGCCGTCGAAGACGAGCGGGCTGGACCGCACCACCGTGTCGTGCTCGCGCACCTCGGTGACCGTGCCCCAGCCGATCCGGCAGGAATCGAGCACCTGAAGCGGTTGCGGTGCACCGGATCCGAGTAGCCGCGACCACGGGTAGACGCCGAACACGTGGAATGCGTGCGTAGGTGCGGCCTCGCCGAGCAGTTCGGGTGTCAGGTGGGCCCAGTAGTGCCCGGCCTGCGCGGCCAACCGGTCCAGCAGCCGACGGCCGAATCGGTTCCGGTCGATCCGGTCGGTGAGCTCACTGCCGGTCCAGTAGGCCCGACCGACCTCCTCGTCCAACGGGTCCGCGATCCCGGACAGCTCGGCGACGAGCCGCTGGTAGGGCCAGGCGCCGCTGAACCGTCGCGCCAGCGACGGGACGTCCGCGTCACCGCCGCTGCCGCACGCCACCGACTCGAGCGTGTGTGTGTCCTCCGGACCGCAGTACCCGAGGGCGTTGGGCGCGTACGCATACCGGGCGAACAGCCGGTGACCGGGCGTCGGCACTCACGCCTCCGGGCGTTGCCCGACCAGCAGCGCGGTCTCCCGGTGCAACCGGCCGAAGTTGTAGTACGCCGCGCAGGCGCCCTCGGGGGACACCATGCAGGTCCCGATCGGCGTCTCCGGGGTGCAGGCGGTGCCGAACACCTTGCACTCCCACGGCTTGATGACACCCTTGAGCACCTCCCCGCACTGGCAGGCCTTGGGATCCGCCACCCGGACACCGGGCATCGAGAACTTCTCCTCGGCGTCGAACTCGGCATAGTCACGATGGATCTTCAGCGCGCTCTGGGAGATGAATCCGAGACCACGCCATTCGAAGTGCGGTCGCAGTTCGAACGTCTCGGCCATCAGCTTCAGCGCCTGCGTGTTGCCCTCCGGCCGGACCACCCGAATGTACTGGTTCTCCACCTCGCACCGACCGTCCCGGATCTGCCGCAGCAGCATGTGCACGGACGCCAGGATGTCGAGGGGTTCGAACCCTGCGACCACAATGGGTTTCCCGTACACCTCGGGCACGAAACGGTAGGGGCGCAGACCCACCACGGTCGAGACGTGGCCGGGGCCGAGAAAGCCCGACAGCCTCAGGTCCGGGGACTCGAGGATCGCCTTGATCGGCGGCACGATGGTGACGTGGTTGCAGAAGACGGTGAAGTTCTTCACGCCCAACTGCCTGGCCCGCACCAAGGTCACCGCCGTCGACGGAGCGGTGGTCTCGAATCCGACGGCGAAGAACACCACCTCCTTGTCCGGATTGTCGACAGCCACCTTCAGCGCGTCCAGCGGGGAGTAGACGAACCGGACGTCGGCGCCGCGGGCCTTCGCCTCGATCAGGTTGCCCCGCGAGCCCGGCACCCGCATCATGTCTCCGAAGGTGGTGAAGACGACGCCCGACCGCTCGGCGAGCGACATGGCGTCGTCGACGCGGCCCATCGGGATGACGCACACCGGGCAGCCGGGGCCGTGCACCAGTTCGACATTCGGCGGCAACAGGTGCTCGATCCCATGCCGGTAGATCGTGTGGGTGTGGCCGCCGCACACCTCCATGAACTTGAACTCGTCGTCGCCCGCGAGTTCGACGATCGACTTCACCAGCGCCCGCGCCGCAGCCGGATCACGGAATTCGTCCACGAATTTCATCGCGCCGCCTCGTTTCGCTCGTCGCCCGTCGTCAGGCGATCTCGGTCGAGTTGTATGCGTCGATCTCGTTGACGTAGTCGGCCCCCATCTTCTTCACCTGGTCGAGGGTCAACTGCGCCTCGGCCTCGTCGATCTTCGACATCGCGAAGCCGACGTGCACGAGCACCCAGTCGCCGACCGCTGGGCCGGTGTCCGCGAGCAGGCGCACGCTGATGACGCGACGTATGCCGTTCACGTCCACCTTGGCGAGATGCTGGTCGGCGTCGACGATCTCGACGACCTGGCCCGGTATGCCCAGACACATTGCCTTCTCCTTCCTCCGATCGTGGCCCGCTCAGCAGATCCGCGGGAGCGGGTCACCGACGAGCATGTCCACGATCCGGCTGCCGCCGAACGCCGTGCGCAACGCCACGATGCCCTCCGGTTCGCTCATCACCTCGCCGATCACCTCGGCCGCGGCGCCGAGTGGGTGCGCACGCATCGCCGCGAGCGCCGAATCTGCCTCCGCCGCAGGGACCACCGCGATGAACTTGCCCTCGTTCGCGACGTACAACGGGTCGATGCCCAGCAGGTCACAGGCACCGAGCACCTGCTGCTGGACGGGAAGTGCCTGCTCGTCGATCACCACCGCGACGCCGGCGCTCTGCGCGAGCTCGTTGCACACCGTGCCGACTCCGCCCCGGGTGGCGTCGCGCATCCACCGTGTCGACGGCGCGGCCGCGAGCATCGCCTCGACGAGCAAGTTCACCGGCGCGGTGTCGGAGGCGATGTCGGCCTCGATCGCGAGTTCACCGCGCGCGAGCATCACCGCCATGCCGTGTTCGCCGATCGTGCCCGACACCAGAACCTTGTCGCCGGGCCGCACCAGCTCGACCGACATCCGCCGGCCGGCGGGAATCACCCCGACGCCGGCGGTGGAGATGAACATCCCGTCGGCCGCACCCTTGCCCACCACCTTGGTGTCGCCCGTGACAATCTGCACACCCGCGGCCTGCGCGGAGTCGCGCATGTCCGCCACGATCTCCTGCAGCCGCGCGATCTCGAAGCCCTCTTCGATGACGAATCCGGCCGACAACCACTGCGGCCTTGCCCCCGACACGGCCAGATCGTTGACGGTGCCGTGCACCGCCAGGTTGCCGATCGAGCCCCCCGGAAACTGCAGTGGCTGAACGACGTACGAGTCGGTGGAGAACGCCAGTCGGTCGCCCCCGGGCACCGCCAGGACCGCGGCGTCTCCCAGTTGTTCGAGCTCGGGGTTGCGAAAGGCCTCGACGAAGACGGTGTCGATCAGCGCCGCGGACGACTTTCCGCCGGCGCCGTGTGCGAGCGTCACCACCGATTCGAGCAGCCGGGGCCGCCGCTTGCGGAAGGCGTCTATCCGGTCGAGTACGCGCCCCTCCCGTTCCGCCGGGGTGGCGGGCTGCGACGGTGACCTGGTCATTGCGATTCCCCCGATCCTGACGCCCCGCTGCGCGGCGCGGGCTGGGTCATGTGCGTCTGCACCGCGGACCAGAGCGCGTACCCGACCAGGGCGTGGCTTTCCTGGATGCGATGGATGCTCTGCGAGCGAATGGTGAAACAGAAGTCGAGATCCGGGCTGGTGGCCATCCGGCACCCGTCGTGCCCCGCGAACCCGATCGTGAGCAGGCCTCGCTTCCTCGCTTCGGCGAGCGCAGTCAGCAGGTCGTCGGAGTTCCCCGACGTCGACAGCGCGATGGCGATGTCAGGTTCGGCGGCGTGCGCGATGATCTGGCGAGAGAAGATCAGTTCGAATCCGACGTCGTTGCCCAGCGCGGTCACGACGGCCTGATCCGCCGCCAGCGACCACGCCGCGACGGGCCGCCCGCGCGCGGGTCGACTGAAGAGCGAGGCCAACGTCGCCGCGTCCGTCGAGCTTCCGCCGTTGCCGAACGTGTAGAGGCGCCCGCGTCTTCCGAAGCGTTCGGCCATCCGCGCACCGGCATCGCGCACCGACACCCCCCATTCGTCGAGGGAGGCGCGCTGCAGGCGGGCGCTCTCGGCGGCTTTGCCCCTGGCGGACTCGGCGAGGCCGGACAGCAACGTTTCGGTGTCGCGTTCCTCGGCATCGATGAACGGGTACAGGAAGTTCGTGCTCTCACGCTCGGTCATGCCACCCCCTCGTCGCCGATGCGGGTCAACGCCGCCCCGCCGTGCACGAGGAGCAGGTCGTCGACGGACACCTCGCCGACCACGGTCACGTCGACGTACTCCTCACCGGTTGCCGTACGCACCAACGCCGAGTCCAGCGCCGTCGCGGGCGGCAGCAGGACTTCCGCGAGCCTGCCCTCGTCGCCGCACGTCACGCACGACTCGCCGGCGCAGTCGTCGGTGGTCGGCGTCAACAGGCCGGGATGCTCGAAGCAGACGTGGGTCAGCTCCCAGAGCAGGTGGTACATCAGCACGAACCGACCGGTGGCCGGCACCATCGGGTCGTCGGAGGGCACCCACAGGATGTGGGTGGCGGTTCCGGCGGGGGGCCGCTCGCCGGAACCGATCCAGATCGTGTCGGTCCCCCAGGCGGGGGACCGGCGCATGATGCCGCGCACCTGGGGCTGGTCGGCGGACGCCACAGCGATGATCACGTCGCCCGGACGCGCGGCGACCCGACATTGTGCGAGGGGGTCCGGTTCGACGAGCGCGACCGACGGCAGGGCCCGCTTGCCCATGATCACCGGATGGACGAACTCCACCGCGACGTGATGTGCGTGCGGTTCCCACTGCGGTGACACCACCCACAGGGTGGCGCCCGCGGCGAACCGACGTGCCAACGAGAGCGCTGCGGCCGCGAGGTCGGCGGACAGTTCGTCGCCGATCAGCGGCGCGTCGGGCAGTGTCACCGTCATGTCGTCACTCCGATCGCCGGCTTCTCCGAGGTCACCGTGCTTTCGGGCGCCGCTGCCGCCGGGCGGCGCTCCGCGAGCGCGGCCCGGCCGAGAACCGCCTGTCCCAGCGAGATCCCGCCGTCGTTGGCCGGCACCTGCGCGTGCACGAGCACCTCGAACCCCCGCGCACAGAGATCGCGTCGCAGCATCCCGAGGAGCAGGCGGTTCTGGAACACCCCACCGGTCAGCCCGACAACCGTCACGCCCGTCCGTTCGCCGGCGTCCGCGACCAGTCGGGCGGTTGCCTGCGCGAGGGCCTGGTGGAACCCGAGTGCCAGCGCGGCGCGACCGGTCCCGGCGCGCAGGGCCTCGACCAGGTCGCCAATCATCGTGTCGAACACCAACTCGTCGCCGACGACGCGCATCGTCACGCGGACGGGTCGCGACGCCGACCTGGCGAGTGTCTCGAGTTCGATCGCGGCCTGCGCCTCGTAGCTGATCCGGTGCCGGACACCGAGCAACGAGGAGACCCCGTCGAACAGGCGGCCGACGCTGGTGGTCCGCACGCATCCGATGCCCGAGCCCAGCTGCGACTCCACCACGGCACGCTCGTCCGCCGCGAGGGCGAGGGTGCAAGGCAGGTCGTCGACGTCGCGAACACCGGCCTCGTGTAACAACGACATCGCGACCCTGGCGGGATTGCGCACCCCCGCGTCTCCGCCCGGCAGCCAGAACGGATGCAGATGTCCCGCGCGGCGGGCGTCGAGAATGCCCGGCCCCACCTCGAGTAGCTCACCGCCCCAGATCGTGCGATCACAGCCGTAACCGGTGCCGTCGAATGCCACACCGAGCACTCGGGAGCCGACGCGGCCGTGTTCGGCCATGAGCGCGGCCACGTGCGCGTGATGGTGCTGCACGGTACGCAGCGGGATGCCCTCCTGGTCACAGAATCGTCGCGCCCACTGTCCGGTCGAGTAGTCCGGATGCTCGTCCGCGACCACGAGCTCGGGCACCGACCGATGCACCGCCGCCAGCTGCCGAACCGAACGCTCGAATGCCCGCCGGCTCTCCAAGGTGCCCATGTCACCGAGATGCGCCGAGCAGAAGGCGAAGTCCTGCCTGGTCAGGCAGAAGGTGTTCTTCACCTCGGCACCGACCGCGAGCACCGCCGGACCCGGCGACTGCAACACCACCGGTAGCGGCGCGAAGCCCCGCGACCGCCGAATCGGGACCGGCGCACCATCGGACACCGCGAGCACCGAATCCTCGCAGGGCACCGCGATGTCGCGATCGTGCATCAGAAACACGTCGGCGATGGCGCCGAGCCGCGACCGCGCATCGGCATTCTCGAAGCACAGCGGCTCGCCACTGAGATTGCCGGAGGTCATCACCAGAAGCTCGGGCGCGGCCGGGGCGTCGTCCCCGGGTACCGGGTCGAACAGCAGCTGGTGCAGCGGGGAGTACGGGAGCATGAGGCCGAGCTCGTCGATGTCCGGCGCCACCTGCTCTGCGACCACGCCGTGTTCGTGCTTGTGCACCAACACGATCGGCCTCGCCGGGTGCTGCAACAGTTCGTCCTCGACGGCGCCCACCCGGGCCGCCCGCGCCGCGACCGACACGTCGCGGGCCATCACGGCAAAGGGTTTCGCGAGCCGGTGCTTGCGGGTGCGTAGGCGAGCGACCGCGGATGCGCTCGTGGCATCGCACACCAGGTGGAAGCCCCCGACACCCTTGATCGCGACCGTCAGTCCGTCCCGCAGCGCGCGTTGCGCCGCGCGCAGCACCTCGTCGTTTCCGTCGACCCTGCGGCCGGCCACCTCGAGGAACACCCGGGGCCCACAGTCGTGGCAGCAGATCGGTTGCGCGTGGTAGCGGCGATTCGTCGGGTCCCGGTACTCCCGCGCGCACGCGGCACACATCGGGAATTTCGCCATCGTGGTGGCCGGACGGTCGTAGGGCAGGTCGGTGATGACGGTCAACCGAGGACCGCAGTTGGTGCAGTTGACGAAGGGATGGCGGTAGCGGCGATCGGTCTGATCGCGCAGTTCGCGCAGGCAGTCGACGCAGGTTGCGGTGTCCGGCGGCATCAAGGTGCGGGCACCAGCCGAGTGCACACTGTCGACGATCCGGAACTCCGAATCACCCTGCGTCGGCACCGTTTCGGACACGAGATCCACGACGACCGCGATCGGTGGGGCATCGGCCCGCAACCGGCGGACGAACTGGTCGAGCACCTGGGGATGCCCCTCCACCTCGACGAACACACCACCGTCGTCGTTTCCACAGCATCCGCCGACCTCCAGGTCGGAGGCGAGGCGCGCGACGAACGGTCGGAAGCCAACGCCCTGAACGATTCCTCGCACGGTGACGCGGCGACGCTCGGACTTGGCGCGGGCTCTCGCTCGTACGTGGCTGCCCATACACGACTCCGCATCGATGTACCGCTGGCCTCGCACCCAAGGCTCGGGCTACGACCGGCCTTCATCGGATCTTGCTCCTCACCGGCCCGGCCTGCAAGGCCCGACCCCGCGACCTATTCCCGCGATCGTCGAATGGAAGGGCCCTCGTCGGGTGTTTACTGGTGCTTGCGGGGCGCGCCGGCCCTGGTCCGAGTAGCCCGAGATCGCGGTGGCCGAGGTGGAGCTGCCGCCCGGGCCGGTCGGCCCACCACCGTCGCCGCAGTCGAACGCCGAATCGTGTTGCCGCTGACCGAGCTCTACACCCGACAGTGAGGGGACGGGCAATGGGACTGTCGAAGGCGTTGCTGCGCACACTGACTGCGGCGATCGCTGCGGTCACGACGATCACCGGAATGGCGGGCGTGCTCCCGGCGACCGCCGCGGGACAGGCGCAGGCACCTCCGGAACTCGGCTGCGCCTGGCAGTTCATGTCGAACAGCACCGTGCTCAATGTCGCGTTTCCGGACGCCAACGCGACCTACTGGGTGCTGCCGTACGCGCTGGGCCCGGGTGAGCGGATCGAGCTCGCCGGGCAATATCCGCGCGCGCGGTACATGTCGCTGAACACCTACGGCACCAACTTCGACACCGTCGACACCCTCCGGGACAACCAGATCACGCCGGATCCCGGCAGCGTCAACCCCTTCGCCGCCCCGGGTACGGCCCCGGCTGCGCAGGGGCGCTGGCACGCGACGGTGGTGCCCGGAGCGGCGGACCACGCCGCCAACCAGATCCGGGGTCTGCCCGCCGCGGGCCAGTCCACGCCGCTCGGGTTCCTGATCATCCGGGTGTACGTGCCCGACGACCGGAACTCGGCAGCCGGGGGAGTACCGCTGCCGGAGGTCACCCTGGTGCGCGGCGACGGCGCGGTCCGTACACCGGTCCCGACCTGCGGCGCAGCGTTCGATCCCGCCACCGCCCCGAACGGTCAAGTGAACCAGGCCCTGACGGCCGCCTTCGACAACGTGATCGCGGGCGCCGCCTCCGGCGCATTCCCCGGCAACGTGCCCGAGGCCACCTTCGTCAATCCGGCCAGCACGTCCGGCCTGTTTCCCAACGGCGACAACAAGTATCTCGGCGCCGGGCTGACCTATCAGCCCGGCCGGATCGTCGTGGTCCGCGGCCGAGCCCCGACCTTCCCGGACACCCGGGGCGGGGCGCCGCCGACCGAACCCGGCGTGCAGGTGCGGTACTGGTCGATGTGCCAGAACGACCAGGTCTCGCCGTATCCGGTGGTCGCGTGCGCCGCCGACTTCCAGACCCGGGTCGACTCGGCCGGCAACTACACGTACGTGGTCGCGGCACCGGCAGACGTACCCACCACGGCCGCAACCGATCCGACCGTCACCGTGCTGCCGTGGGGATCCACCGACGTGCCGAAGAAGGTGCTCTTCATGCGGCACATGCTGCCGAGCGCGCAGTTCTATCCGCAGTCGGTGCAGGCCTCGCAGGACCAGCACAGCGATCCCGCGACGTCGATGGGCGCGTACTACCCCGAGGCGACGTACTGCTCGACCTCGACGTTCGACAGCGGCGGGTACCGGGCATGTTTCGGCTCCGGAGGTCGGTAGTCGTGCCGGGCCGACACCTGGATCGGCGCACCCTGTTTCGGCTGGTCGGTGCCGGCGTCCTCGTTCTCGCAGGCGGCACAGGAACCGCCAATGCCGATCCGGCGCGCACGGCCGACCCCGGCTTCGTGCTGCCGCCGCTGCCACCACTACCGCCGATCCCGGCATTGCCCGTTCCGCCCGGTCCACCGCTCGCGCCACGCGTACCGGCGCCGCTCGGCGTGATCACCCAGTTGCCCGGCGGCGGCAACCTCCTCGCATTGACCGTGGACGACGGCACCACCTCGGACGTCGTCGCCGCGTACGTGCAGCTGTGCCGGGACACCGGATTTCGGATCACCTTCTTCCCGAACGGCGTCAACCGATCGTGGACCGACAATGCGCCGGCGCTGCGGCCGATGGTCGAGTCCGGCCAGGTCGTGCTCGGCAACCACACCTGGTCACACCCGGACATCACGACGCTGTCGCCGCGCGCTCTCGCCGACCAGATCAACCGAAATTCCGACTTCCTGCGCAACATGTACGGAGTCACCGGAGCACCCTTCTTCCGGCCGCCGTACGGACGACACAACGCGAGCACCGACCGCGTGGCCGCGGATCTCGGCTACTCCACGATCACGTTGTGGAGCGGCACCATCGGCGACTCGGTGATCGTCACCGAGTCGGATGTCGTGGCCGCGGCGAAGCGGTCGTTCCAACCGCAAACCATCGTGCTGTGCCACGCCAATCAGCGCGTCGTCCCGCGCACATTCCCGCAGCTCGTCGAGATCGTGAACAGTCGCAACCTCCGCACGGTCACGCTGTCCGACGTCTACTTCTAGCCGGGCGGACCCGGTCGGCGGTGCGCGCCGGTTCAGGCTCCGGCCGCGGTGACCACGGCGTCGGTGACGAATCCGAGGACCACACCGAGCAGGATGCCCCAGGTGACGAGTTCCTTCATCCCGCTGGCGCGCGCCACCGCGAGCAGCTCGATCACCACGTAGAGGATCGAGCCGGCGGCAAGAGTGAGGAACCCGATCGAGAGGGTGCTGTTGGTGACGTGCTCGCCGACGACCGTGCCGAGGAACGTCGGTCCGCCGGCGATCAGTCCCAGCAACGCGAGTCGACCCCACGAGGGCCGGGTGCCGGCGGCGGCGAGCGGTGCGACGATGCCGAATCCCTCCGTCGCATTGTGCAGCCCGAATCCGATGACCAGGAGGACGGCGAGCTGAAGTTCGCCGGTGGCGGCGGAGGTACCGATCGCCAGCCCCTCGGCGAAGTTGTGCAGGCCGATGCCGACAGCGATCATCATCGACAGGGCGGCGACTCGGGATCGGACCGCGGCACTCGCGGGATAGTCGGTGATCGAGGCCGCGCCGGGTCCGCCGCCGGACCGGCCGGCGGCCGCCGCGACTCGGTGCGCGACCCGCCGGTCGAAGTAGACGAGGCCGAGCAGTCCCACGCCGAAGCAGCCGACGAAGACCAGGCCGTTGCCGATCGCGGGTCCGTAGTCGTGGTCGCTCAGCGCTGTGTCGATCGGCTCCCACGCATGGCTGAGGACGTCCCACAGCAGGAAGATCAGGATGCCGATGGCGACCGCGTTGAGGAGCGCACGCAGCCGGGGAGCGGGTGACCGGAGCCTGCCGACCGGCAGGCCGAGGAAGACCGTGAATCCTGCGATCGCACCGAGCAGCGCGATACCGGTTGGAGTCATTGTCGATCGCCTTCAGTCGATGTGGTGCCACCCCCGCCAGGCCTCGAAGCTTAGGTAAGGCTAGCCCCGCTTCGGCGCGGCTGTCGAGTGCCGACGCGTCGCCGGCCCGCTCGCCCGGCCGTGCCGGAACCGGACGTCCACGCACAGCCGCCCGAGAAAGTCGTCCGAGAAAGTCGTCAGGCTGTATATACAGGCATATACCTCCTCTGCTACTGTGACTCACCGCACAGTTGGCAAGGGCCGAATCGCTGCCAGCACAGTCCAGGGAGATCGCTTGTGAAAGACACCGTCGCGACGCTGACCAGAGGTTTGTCGGCACGCCACATCAGGTTCATCGCTCTCGGTTCCGCCATTGGCACCGGGCTCTTCTACGGCTCCGCGGAGGCGATAAACCAGGCAGGGCCGTCCGTGCTGCTGGCGTACTTGATCGGCGGTGCGGTGATCTACATCGTGCTCCGTGCGCTCGGCGAGATGGCGGTGAGCAACCCGGTGTCGGGTTCGTTCGGCGAGTACGCGAGCAAACACCTGGGTCCGCTAGCCGGCTTCGCGACGGGATGGACCTACACCTTCGAGATGGTCGTGGTCTGCCTGGCCGACGTGACGGCCTTCGGCGTCTACATGGGCTTCTGGTTTCCGGACGTGCCGCGGTGGATCTGGGTGTTGTCGGTCATCTTCTTCATAGGCGCGATCAACATGCTCAGCGTCAAGGTCTTCGGTGAGGTGGAGTTCTGGTTCACGATCGTCAAGATCGTGGCGATCGTGGCGATGATCGCCGGTGGCATCGCGGTCCTGGTGTTCGGGTTCGGTCTCCACGACACCAGCGAGGGGGTGTCGAACCTGTGGAATGAAGGAGGGTTCTTCGCCACCGGGATCGGCGGATTCCTCGGCTGCTTCGCGATCGTGATGTTCGCGTTCGGCGGCACCGAGATCATCGGCATCACGGCCGGTGAGGCCGAGGACCCGGAGCGCACGATTCCACGGGCGATCAACACCGTGCCCATCCGGATCATCGTCTTCTACGTGCTCACGCTCGCCGTGATCATGGCGATCACCCCATGGCAGAGCATCGGCTCCGAGGGCAGCCCCTTCGTACAGATCTTCCAGGGACTCGGCATCGGCCCGGCCGCGACGGTCCTGAATGTCGTGGTGATCACCGCCGCGTTGTCCGCGATCAACAGTGACATCTTCGGCGCCGGGCGCATGATGTACGGGATGGCGCAGCGCGGCCAGGCTCCCGCGGTGATGAGTCGGGTCTCCCGTAACGGGGTCCCGTGGATGACGGTGGTCATCATGGTCGCCGCGCTCCTGGTCGGGGTGGTCCTCAACTACGCGATGCCGGACCGGGTCTTCCTCGTCATCGCATCGATCGCGACCTTCGCGACGATCTTCGTCTGGCTGATGATCCTGCTCGCCCAGTACCGCTCGCGGCAGAGGATGAGCGCGGACGAGACCGCCGCCCTGAAGTTCCCGGTGCCGTTCTGGCCATACGGACAGTTGATCGCGATCGGGTTCCTGGTGTTCGTGGTCGCAGTGCTGGGCTTCAACGCCGACACCCGCGTCGCACTCGTCGTCGGAGCGGTGTGGCTGGCTCTGCTGGCCCTCGCGTTCCGCCGGTGGGTGCGACCGCAGCCCGAGCCGGCCGAAGCCGAACTCGCGAACCGGCCCTCCTGAGCCGACCGGCAGATTTTCGCTACCCCTCATTCGAAACGGAGAACAATCATGAGCACGAACACCCTTCCGCACACGGAGAAGCACGCAATGGACAACAGTGAACCCGTCGTCGTCGGAGTCGGCGCCGTCACGCCGGAGGACGTCGTGCGCGTCGCCCGGTTCGGCGCGCCGGTGCGGCTCTCCGAGGAGGCCCTCTCGGCGATCGGCGCCAGCCGGACCCGGATCCAGGCACTCGCCGAGGATCCGAAGCCGGTGTACGGGGTGTCGACGGGATTCGGCGCCCTGGCCACCCGGCACATCCCGCTGGAGCTGCGGGCGCAGCTCCAGCGCAGCCTGATCCGCTCGCACGCCGCCGGATCCGGCCCGGAGGTGGAGCGCGAGGTGATCCGGGCGCTGATGCTCCTGCGGCTCTCCACGCTGGCGACCGGCCGGACCGGCGTCCGCCCGGAGGTGGCCCAGGTCTACGCGGCGATGCTGTCCGCCGGCATCACCCCGGTCGTCCACGAGTACGGCAGCCTCGGCTGCTCGGGCGACCTCGCGCCGCTCGCACACGTGGCGCTGGCCGTCATCGGGGAGGGCACCGTCCGCGACGCCGACGGCGAGCTCAAGCCGGCCGCCGAGGCGCTGGCCGCGGCCGGTATCGAACCGGTCGAGCTCCGGGAGAAGGAGGGCCTGGCCCTCATCAACGGCACCGACGGCATGCTCGGCATGCTGGTCCTGGCCTGCCACGACCTGCGCAAGCTGCTCGCGCTCGCCGACGTCACCGCCGCGATGAGCGTCGAGGGCCTGATGGGCACGGACAAGGTGTTCGCCGCGGACCTGCAGGCGCTGCGGCCGCAGCCCGGTCAGGCGGTGGCGGCCGCGAACATGACCCGGCTGCTCGCCGGCTCGGGAATCGTCGCCAGCCACGCCACCCCCGACTGCACGGTCGTGCAGGACGCCTACTCGCTGCGGTGCGCACCGCAGGTCGCGGGCGGGGCCCGCGACACCGTCGCGCACGCGGAGCGCATCGCGTCCTTCGAGCTGGCGAGCGCCGTCGACAACCCGGTGGTGACCCTTGACGGCCGGGTCGAGTCGAACGGCAACTTCCACGGCGCACCGGTCGCGTACGTGCTCGACTTCCTCGCGATCGTCGTCGCCGACCTGGCCAGCATGAGCGAGCGGCGGACCGACCGGTTCCTCGACGCCGCACGCAACCACGGTTTGCCTCCGTTCCTGGCCGACGACCCTGGCGTGGACAGCGGGCACATGATCGCGCAGTACACGCAGGCGGCGATCGTGTCCGAGCTCAAGCGGCTCGCGGCACCGGCGAGCGTCGACTCGATCCCGTCCTCCGCGATGCAGGAGGATCACGTGTCGATGGGCTGGTCGGGCGCCCGCAAGCTGCGGCGGGCCGTCGACGGCCTCACCCGGGTGCTCGCCATCGAGGCGCTCACCGCCGCCCGTGGCCTGGACCTGCGCGCCCCGCTCGAGCCGTCGCCGGCGACCGGCGCCGTGCGGGACACCATCCGTGAGCACGTGCAGGGGCCGGGCACGGACCGGTACCTGGCGCCGGAGATCGAGTCCGCGGTGCAGCTCGCCGCGTCGGGGGCGCTGCTCGACAGCGCCGAGGCCGTCGTCGGCAAGCTCGGCTGATACCCGCCGCACCCCGAGATGAGTTTTCGGACGGCCGGTGAAACCGGCTACGGGACAACGTCGTTCCGCACCACGGTGTCCGACCGCAGGGTGGTGCCTTGGCTCAACGGCCAGGGCACCACCCAGGTGGTTGCGGAGACCGACAACTGGCGCGTGAGCATCGCCGAGGAACCGCTCCAGTCGACCTTCTCGGTGATCGAGGGCTACGACCGGCTGATCACCCCCATCGGCTCGGTCGCCCTCGAACTCACCGGGCCGCCCTTCTCCGCAACGCCGGACGGCCTCGATGCGGGCACCGTCGTGCGCCACGTGGTCGAGCCGCTGCACGTGTTCGCGTTCCCGGGGGAGTGGGCGCCGACCTCGCGGGCGACCGGTCGCACCCGGGCCCTCAACGTCATGACCAGGCGGGGAGTGGTCGACATGACGGTGGAGATCGGGTCCTCGGCGATCCCCGACCGTTCCAGTTCGGTCCGGATCTGTCTCGATCTCGTGACCGAGGACGCCCTGATCGTGCCACCTGGCGAAGTGATGCCATCAGGAGGAGAGGGCAGCCGCGCGATCATCTCGATATCGGCCTCGAACAGAACCACAACGAACGTGTAGGCGCCGCCGTCGAGATGCCGCGGCGAGGAGCGAGACACTCTGGGCTGGAAGTGGATCGGAGTCGCGACCCGCGGGTGAGTCGCCCGCCTCATCCGGGTCGGGCCCACGTGTTCCAGCGAAAGCGCGGGTGTTGCTGAGAGTCACATCGCTTCGGCGAGGGCCGGAGCGGGCCGGTCGCTCTTCCCGAGGAACACTGCGGAGGCGAGCAGGAAGCACACCGCACCGACGAAGGTGCCGATGTTTGCCATATTGGGGTCGAGGGTGTTTCCGTCCTTGAGGACGAAGGATCCGATCGCGGACACCCCGAATGCGATGGAACCCAGGGTGTTGAGCCACACGCTTTGCCAGTCCTTCACCTGCGGGGCCCAGTAGGTTCCAGCTCGGGTCAGGATGAGCACCGCCAACGCGCTTGAGATGAGGAACGCGAGTGAGCCTTCTGCATTGGGGTTCCACACGAGGTGCATCTCTCCCCGAACCGTGTGCGCGTACAACGCGGCCCCGGTGCTGACGTTGAACAGGATCGTTCCGAGCAACTGTACCGCCGCGGACAACCACACTGCACGGATCGCAGGTTTGCCGGAGTCCAGAGTCGTCGCAGGCAGGCTGAGAACCAGCTGGAGGAACGCTGCGGTCGTGAAGAACCACGAGCCGGCGAAAAAGAGGACGTTCGCGAGCGTGGCTCCGAACAGCACGGAGAGGTAGGGGGCCGAACCGAGTGCGAACAGTGTCGACCCGATCACGAAACCCCATGACTGCATTCGCAGTGTCGGGTGAATCAACATGCGCTGCACAGTAGTTCGTCGATGTGCTTCCCGCAGAAGAAGTTTCATCCGAACACAGGGCGCAGGCACACACCCGAAGTCAACACAATGCGCCCCATTCTCGACGAATCACGTCTTTGTGTACTGCTTTATGTATTGTTTGACGGCATCTATGACGTGCATGGTGTTAGCGTCCCGATATGACGGCCACTTCGGAAGCTGCAAATCGTTTGTTGTTCCGTAACGTTCGTGTCTTCGACGGTGTTTCGCCGTCACTCGCCGCCGGTGACGTCCTGATCGAGGGAGCGTCGATCGCCGGCGTGTCCGACTCTCCGGTGGGGGATGATCCGAGCCGGGAAACCGTGGTCATCGACGGCGGAAACCGCGTCCTCATGCCCGGTATGAGCGATGCTCATGTTCATCTGGTCGGAAATGCCAATTCCTACGTCGACATGGTGGCGGGCACCGAGGCCCACATCGCACTCAACGGCCTCGCCGAGGCGAAGAACATGCTCCACCGCGGATTCACCGCGGTGCGGGACATGGCCGGCGACACCGGAAGCATCAAGTCGGTGATCGACCGCGGACTTTTCGAAGGCCCCCGAATCTACCCATCGCAGGCCGCGGTGTCGCAAACCGGCGGCCACGGTGACTTCGGATTCGTCTACGAATGCCCAACCGCCCTCGGCGGCAATCAGAGTCGCGCCGAGGAGATCGGTTTCATGCGCGTCGCCGACGGTCCCGAGCGGGTTCTCGCCGCCGTGCGCGAGCAACTGAAGAAGGGTGCGTCGCAGATCAAGATGATGGTCGGCGGCGGCGCCGCGTCACTGTACGACCCGCTCTACACAGTCCAGTTCACCGACCCGGAGCTGCGCGCGGCGGTGAACGCAGCCACCGACTACGGCACGTACGTCGCGACACACGTCTACAACGTCACCGGCATCCGGCGTGCGATCGCCGCCGGGGTCAAGTCGATCGAACATGGACACCTCGCCGACGAGGAAACCATCGCCCTCATGGCGGACAAGGGAATCTGGCTGTCCATGCAACCCTTCGCGCTGGGTGATCACCACTACCCGGATCCGAACCGCGCCGAGAAGGACCGCGAGATCTGTGCCGGCACGGACGCCGTCTACGGATGGGCACGCAAACACGGCGTCAAGACTGCATGGGGCACAGACCTTCTCCTCGAACCCCAACTCGCCCCTCGGCAGAGCGAGATGGCGGCACGCCTGGGTGACCACTACAGCAACGTCGATGCCCTGCGCATGCTCACCTCGGGCAACGCCGAACTGTTCCGCCTCGCCGGCGAGCGTGATCCCTACCGCCAGGCGCCTTTCGGAGAGATCAAGAAGGGAGCGTGGGCAGACGTGCTGCTCGTCGACGGGAACCCACTCGACGACCTCAGTCTCCTCTCCGACCCGGCCAAGCACCTGTCGGTCATCGTCAAGAACGGCCAGGTCGTCAAAAACACTCTCTGACAACCCATGCCACCTGATCTGCCGCTGTCGGGCCGCGGATCGACCATCGCTCGAAGAACACACCGCACAGTTCTGCCACACCCTCGTCCCAGGAGGCCGAGTTGGTCGAAACAGACATCGAGAGTTGGAAGCTGCCACGACGCACCGATGGAACACTGGTATCGGCGCGCGGAATCGAGCTCGACGGCCCGTGGGGCCACGTGTTCGGCCCTCTCGACCTAGACATCGACGCCGGCGGTGTGACCGTCATCGCGGCCCAATCCGGAGCGGCGCGAACGGCCCTGCTGATGACATTGTGCGGCCGGATGCGACTGTCCGGTGGGGCGTTGACCGTCCTGGGCTTCAGCAAGCCTACGACGGTGTTGGCGAACTCCGCGATCGCCTGCCTGAACGAACTCGACGAGGTGAGCCCGTCCGTCACCGTCCGTGACCTCGTCACCGAGCAACTCCGCTGGAATTCACCCTGGTACCGGCTGGTCCCTCGGGTGAACGACGACGGAGTCCGGGACATGTGCGCACAGACGTTCGGTGAGGTCGATCTGCCACCACTGAACGCGTTCGTCGACGACCTCCCCGAGATCCAGCAACTGCTGCTGCGGATCGCGGTCGCCAACACCCGACGCCCACCGTTGCTGGTCGTCGGTCGCATCGACAAGATCGCCGACGACACCGAACGAGAAGTCCTGCTCGAGCGGCTCGTCGCACTCGGCGAGCGCCAGTCGGTCATCACCGCGGACGTCAACGCCACCGAGTCGATGCCGAGTGTCCACAAGGTCGTCGACATGCACGGACTGCTGGGCGCCGGGGACATCGGCGTCATGACGGAAGGGAGATAGCCGATGCTCGCGGGTGTGTCCCTCGGCAGTGACTCGAAGCGTTACTTCCGTGGCACGATGCCGCGGATCGCAATCATCACGATCATCCTCATGCCGCTGCTCTACGGCGCCATGTATCTGTGGGCTTTCTGGAATCCCTTCGGCAACGTGGACAAGATCCCCGCCGCCATCGTGAACAACGACACCGGACTGGCACCGGACGGCCAGAAGGTCGATGCGGGCGATCAGGTGGTCAAGTCGCTCATTGCGTCCGGCCAACTCGACCTCGACGAGGTCTCCCAGCAAGAGGCCGAGGCCGGCCTCTCGAGCGGCAAGTACTACTACACGATCACCCTGCCCGAGAACTTCACCGCCGCAGTCGAATCCCCGAACGGCGACAGTCCCGAGAAGGCGAACCTGACGTTCACCTTCAACGATGCCAACAATTACCTCGCGACCATCATTGGCCAGGACGCCTCCGAGCAGGTGATCAACCAGGTCAACTCGACGATCGGTGCGCAGGGGGTCGGGCAGGTGCTCACCGGTCTGCAGAGCGCAGGGGCGGGCCTGACTCGAGCTGCCGACGGCGCCGGGCAGCTCGCCTCCGGGATCGACACCGCCAAGGGCGGCGCCGACCAGGTCAGCTCGGGTGCGAACGAACTCGCGACGAACATGGTCACCGCGGAATCCGGATCGGCGCAACTGGCGAGCGGCGCAGCCCAACTCGCGACGGCGATCGACGGGGCTACCACCCCGTTGATCAATGCTCTCGACAGTGGTGCCGTCCCGAACGTCGGCGGCCAGGTGTCCGAGCTCAGGAAATCACTGGAGGCCCTGGGGAACCGACTGCCGCAGGCGGCGCCCGCGCCCGTCACCGCAGTCTCGCAGGCACTCGAGATTCTCCGGCAGAGCGCGGATCCCCTCGTTCAGCGGGCTGTGGCTGCGCTGTCGCCCCTCACCGCCGGGCAGGTGCGTGGTGACACGGGGGAGCTGCAGGCGGAGATCGTTCGACTCAGCGGCGATGCCCGCGCGGTCGAATACCAGCTCACCGACCCCAGCAGCCCGTTGCAGTCCGGTCTGGCGATGCTGCAGAACGGCGGGATCGCGTCGGACCTGCGCCAGTTGCGCGGTGGCGCCGACGAGCTCAGCAGTGGTGCAGCAACTCTGAGTTCTGGACTGGTCCAGCTGACCGACGGCAGCAAACAGCTCGCCGGCGGCGCCGGTCAGCTCGCGTCCGGGATGGGCACGTTGCAGTCCGGATCCACCGAACTGGCCGACGCGTTGCAGAAGGGCGCCGGTCAGGTGCCGAGCTGGACGGACGAGCAACGCACCGCCACTGCTGAGACACTGTCCACCCCCGTTGCGCTGCAACAGGATTACACCAACGAGGCACCGACATTCGGCACCGGTTTCGCGCCGTTCTTCCTGTCCCTGGCGTTGTTCGTCGGCGGCATCATCACCTGGATGCTGCTCACTCCGCTGCAGTCCCGGCCGACGGTCGGGGGTGTCGGCCTGTACCGGACGGTGCTCGCCTCCTACTGGCCGGCTCTGTTCGTCGGTGTTCTCCAGGTCCTGGTGATGTACGCGGTGGTCCACCTCGGAGTCGGACTCGACGTCAAACACGTCGCTGGCACCATCCTGTTCCTCGTCCTGATCTCCGCGACCTACCTGGCGATGATCCAGGCCTTCAACGCCATCTTCGGTGTCGCGGTCGGCCGCGTCGTCACGCTGGCGTTCCTGATGCTGCAACTGGTCTCCGCCGGCGGCATCTACCCCGTACCGACCACAGCCAAACCGTTCCAGTACATCCACCCGTTCGACCCGATGACCTACACCGTCAACGGGCTGCGTCAACTGACGATCGGGGAGCACGTCGACTCGCGGCTGTGGACCGCGATCGCCGTCCTCGTCGGCATCCTGCTCGTCTCCCTCACCGTGAGCGCACTCTCGGTACGCCGTAACCGCCGCTACACGATGGAACGCCTCTACCCCCCGATCGAGGTGTGACACGTCCACTCGCACGGCACCTCGATCCACCCGAGGAGCACCCTCTCGACCCTGTCAACCGTTCGACACTGTGGAGGAAGAAATGCCAGACAGCTTCGACGCCCCCGCCGAAACCCTTGCACCCGCGTACACCGGCCGACTCGGGACCGATACCGTTCCCGCACTCCGAATGCCGAAATCCGAAACGGATCCCGAGGCTGCCTACCGGTTCATCCACGACGAACTGATGCTCGACGGCAGCTCCCGACTGAACCTGGCGACATTCGTCACCACGTGGATGGATCCTCAGGCCGACAGGTTGATGGCCGAGACGTTCGACAAGAACATGATCGACAAGGACGAGTACCCACAGACCGCGGAGATCGAGACACGCTGCGTGAACATGGTCGCCGCATTGTTCAACGCGGACGACCTCGACGAGGCGGATCCCTCCTCCGCAACCGGGGTGTCCACGGTCGGCTCCTCGGAGGCGGTCATGCTCGCTGGACTCGCGCTCAAGTGGCAGTGGCGGCAAGGGCGCAGGGACGCCGGCCTGGACGACACGAAGCCGAACTTGATCCTCGGCAGCAATGTACAGGTGGTATGGGAGAAGTTCTGTCGCTACTTCGACGTCGAACCGAAGTACCTGCCGATGGCCAAGGGCCGCTACGTCATCACCCCCGAGCAGGTCCGTGACGCGGTCGACGAGAACACGATCGGTGTCGTCGGCATCCTCGGCACGACGTTCACCGGCGAACTCGAGCCGATCGCGGAGATCGCCTCCGTCCTCGACGAGATCGCGGCGAAGGGCGGCCCGGACGTGCCGATCCACGTCGACGCCGCCAGCGGCGGCTTCGTTGTTCCGTTCCTGCACCCGGAACTGAAGTGGGACTTCCGGATTCCCCGCGTCGTCTCGATCAACGTCAGCGGCCACAAGTACGGCATGACCTATCCCGGTATCGGGTTCGTCGTGTGGCGCTCGAAGGAACATCTGCCTGAGGACCTGGTCTTCCGGGTCAACTACCTCGGTGGCAACATGCCGACCTTCACCCTGAACTTCTCGCGTCCAGGCAATCAGGTTGTGGGTCAGTACTACAACTTCATCCGGCTCGGCGTCGCGGGATACACCCAGATCATGGAAGCGCTGCGGGACACCGCGCTGATGCTCTCGTCCGAGATCGCGAAGATCGACCACATGCGGATCATCACCGACGGCACCGCGATCCCGGTGCTGTCGTTCGAGGTCGAGGGCGACCCGGGGTTCACCGTCTTCGACATCTCGCACGAACTGCGGGCTCGCAGCTTCCAGGTTCCCGCCTACACCATGCCCGCCGACGCCGAGGACGTCGCGGTGCTCCGGATCGTGCTGAGGGAGGGCTTCAGTCGGGACATGGCCTACAAGTTGGTCCTGGCGATGAGGGATGTCGTGACACGGCTGAAGGCTGGTACCGAGCACACCGCGAAGGGATTTGCGCACTGAGTTCGTGATGGGAGGGACGGGCGCCGCCCACGGATGATCCTCGGTGACGGCGCTCGTCCTCGGATCCGCCGGCGCACCCAGGGAAGGGTGCGCCGAGCAACGAGTGCCGGTCGCTGCAGACCAACTGGAAATCCCCGGCTCGACGAGGCAGGGGGCACACGTCGAGCCGGGGACGATGGGGGACCGGGCTACGCCCGGCGAGCGAGCGCGGTGGTGACGATCCGGTGGATCAGCCGTGCCGCTGTCCGCGCGGTGCGATTGTCGATGTCGAGTCCCGGATTGAGCTCCGCGACGTCGAGCAGGGACAGCTTGCCGCTCCGAGCCACCAGGTCGCACACCCGCTGGATCACCTCGAGCGGCACACCGAACGCGGCCGGCGCGCTGACCCCGGGGGCGACCGCCGCGGGCAGCACGTCGAGATCGATCGTCAGGTAGACCACGTCGACGGCGTGGAGGAACTCCTCCACGAACGCCTCCACCGCCGCCAGGTTGGCTGCCGTGCAGTCGTCGTCGAGGAGGTGCCGCACGCCCAGTTCGGCCGCCGTCGCGAACAACGCCGGGGTGTTGCTGGGCTGCGAGATGCCCAGCACCGCGTAGTCGAGGGTTCGACCCAACGCGGCTTCGCGATCGGCCATCTGCCGGAACGGGGTCCCGGAGCTCGGTCGCGCGTCGCTCCGCAGGTCGAAGTGCGCGTCGAGGTTGAGCACGCCGAGGCGCGCGCCCGACGCGACGGCCGACGAGTTCGCGATGCCGAGATAGCTCCCGTATGCAACCTCGTGTCCACCACCGAGGACGGTGACGAGGCTTCCGGCGTCGAGCAGGCCGGTGACGGCAGCACCCAACCGGGCCTGGCCGCCGTCGAGATCCTCGTCGCCGACCTCGACGTCACCGGCGTCGAACAGGCGCACGGGGTGTGCGAGCGACATCGAGGCGAGCGCGGTACGCAACGCCGCCGGGCCCTCGGCCGCGCCGGTGCGGCCCTTGTTGCGGCGCACGCCCTCGTCGCTGCGGAACCCGATCAGAACGCCTGCACCGGAATCGGTTCGGCCTTCGAGGGGTGCAACCGCGCGGTGCCAGCGCAGATGTTCGGCGCCGGGCCCGTCGTCGCGCCCCGACCAGGCGCTGGGTGCGATGTCCACGTCCGTCATCGTCGGTACCCGTCCTTCCAGACCTCGCGCACCAGTGCCACCCCGGGCCGGTAGGCCAGGTGCAAATGCGACGGTGCGTCCAGCGCGATGAGGTCGGCCCGCGCGCCGACGGTGATGCGACCGATGTCGGTGCGCTGCAGCGCTGCCGCTCCGCCTGCGGTGGCCGCCCAGACGGCCTCGTCCGGGCTCATGTGCATCTCGCGCACCGCCAGCGCGATGCAGAACGGGATGCTGGTGGTGTAGCAGGTGCCGGGGTTGCAGTCCGCGGCGAGCGCCACCGTCGCGCCCGCGTCGAGCAGGGCGCGGGCATCGGGATACTTGTTGCGGGTGGAGAAGTCGGCGCCGGGCAACAGCGTGGCGACGGTGTCGCTCGCCGCGAGCGCCTCGACGTCGGCGTCGGTGGTGTAGGTGACGTGATCCACCGAGGCGGCGTTGAGCTCGACGGCCAGCTGCACCCCGGCGCCGTAGCTGAGCTGGTTGCCGTGCACCCGCGGCGTCAGTCCGGCCGCGATACCGGCCTCGAGGACGGCCCGCGACTGGTCCGCGTCGAACGCGCCCTCCTCGCAGAACACGTCGATCCACTTCGCGTGCGGGGCACACTTGGGGATCATCTCGCCGACGACCATCCGCACGTAGTCGTCGCTGCGGCCCGCGAACTCCGGGGGCGTGACGTGCGCGGCGAGCAGCGTCGTCTCCGCGGTGTGCGCCGCCGCGACCTCGAGGCTGCGCAACTCGTCGGGGACCGACTGCCCGTAGCCCGATTTCGTCTCGATCGTGGTGGTGCCCGAGTGCAACGACTCGGCCACCAGCCGGGCCACATTCGCGCCCAACTCCGCGTCCGAGGCGGCCCTGGTGGCGGCGATGGTGGTGCGGATACCACCCGCCGCGTAGGGGGCGCCGGTCATCCGGGCCGCGAACTCCTCGGCCCGCTCGCCACCGAAGACGAGGTGAGCGTGGCTGTCGACGAACCCGGGCAGGGCGGCCCGGCCGCGCAGGTCGTACCGCGAGCCCGCACTGCCCTCGGGGATCCGGGACCGCGGGCCCACCCACTGGACGATCCCGTCACCGATGACCACGGCGGCGTCGTGGATCAGGCCGAGCGGGCCCGTGCCGGTCTCCGGATCGTTGGTGACCAGGGTGCCGATGTTGTCGATGACCGTCCATCGGCCGCCCTGTCCGGGTGCGTCGAGCACGATTACGCCTCCCGCATCGGGATGCGCACGCCACGCTCGGCCGCGACCTGCGCCGCGTGCTCGTACCCAGCGTCGGCGTGCCGGATGACGCCCATGCCGGGATCGTTGGTGAGCACTCGCTCCAGCTTCTGCGCCGCCATCTCGCTGCCGTCCGCGATGCACACCTGGCCGGCGTGGATGGACCGGCCCATGCCGACGCCGCCGCCGTGGTGGATCGACACCCAGGAGGCGCCGGAGGCGGTGTTGACGAGCGCGTTGAGGAGCGGCCAGTCGGCGATGGCGTCGGAGCCGTCGGCCATGGCCTCGGTCTCACGGTACGGGGAGGCCACCGATCCGGAGTCGAGGTGGTCGCGGCCGATGGCCAGGGGCGCGGAGAGCTCGCCGGAGGCGACCATCTCGTTGAACTTCAGTCCGGCCTTGTGGCGTTCGCCGTAGCCGAGCCAGCAGATCCGGGCGGGCAGGCCCTCGAAGTGCACCTTCTCGCCCGCCATGGTGATCCAGCGCCTGAGGTGCTCGTTCTCGGGGAAGAGTTCGAGGATCGCCTTGTCGGTGGCCTCGATGTCCTTCGGGTCGCCGGACAGAGCGGCCCAGCGGAACGGCCCGAGGCCCTCCTCGAACAGCGGCCGGATGTAGGCGGGGACGAAGCCGGGGAACTCGAATGCCCTGTCGTAGCCGCCCTTTCGGGCCTCGTCGCGGATCGAGTTGCCGTAGTCGAAGACCTCGGCGCCGGCATCCATGAACCCGACCATCGCCTCGACGTGGGTCGCCATCGACTTCTGGGCCTCGAGGGTGAAGTGCTCGGGGTCCTTCTCGGCCATCGCGTGCCAGTCCTCGAGCGCGATACCGATCGGCAGGTAGGACAGCGGATCGTGCGCGGAGGTCTGGTCGGTGACGATGTCGATCGGGGCGCCCATCGCGAGCAGCGCCGGGAAGACCTCGGCCGCGTTGCCGACCAGGCCGATGGACAGCGGCTTACGCGCGTCGCGCATCTCGACGGCGAGCGCGAGGGCGGCGTCGATGCTCTCGGCCTTGGTGTCGAGGTAGCCGTGTGCGATCCGGCGGTCGATGCGGGACGGGTCGACGTCGACGCAGATGGCCACGCCATCGTTCATCGTGACCGCCAGCGGCTGGGCACCGCCCATGCCGCCCATGCCGGCGGTGAGGGTGATGGTGCCGGCGAGGGTGCCGCCGAACCTCTTGCGCGCCACGGCGCCGAAGGTCTCGTAGGTGCCCTGCAGGATGCCCTGGCTGCCGATGTAGATCCAGGAGCCGGCCGTCATCTGGCCGTACATCATCAGACCCTCGGCCTCGAGCTTGCGGAACTGCTCCCAGTTGGCCCAGTCGCCGACCAGGTTGGAGTTCGCGAGCAGTACCCTCGGCGCCCATTCGTTGGTGCGGAAGACTCCGACGGGCTTGCCGGACTGCACCAGCATCGTCTCGTCGGACTTCAGTGTCCGGAGCGTGCGGACGATCGCGTCGAAGGCCTCCCAGCTGCGCGCCGCCCGCCCGGTACCGCCGTAGACCACCAGGTCGTCGGGGCGCTCGGCCACCTCGGGGTCGAGGTTGTTCATCAGCATGCGCAGTGCACCCTCCTGCTGCCATCCCAGGCAGGTCAGGTCGGAGCCGTGCGGCGCCCGGACGGGTCGGGGGCCGGCGGGGGAGTTGTCGGTCATCGTGAGTCTCCTGACGAAAGGTTGTGATCCCCATGACACCGCCCCGACGCGCTCGGGAACAGTGCCTCCTCCGGAAGATCTCGGATACGAGACGGCGTGTGCCGGGTGCGTCCGGAGGGGATCGCGGGGTCCCGGCCGATAGACTGACGGAAACGAGAGTGCCCACGACTGGGGCGGAAGTGGATGGTGGCGATGGTGGCGATCGACGAGTCCGACGTAGCGTCGCTCTACCGGGCCCGCGGACATGACTCCGCGCCCGCCTACCAACGCGTGAAGAACCTGATCGCCGAGCAAATCGTCTCGGGCCGTTGGCCGCAGGGCGACCAGCTGCCGTCGGAGAACCAACTCGTCAACACGCTCGGGCTCTCTCGCATGACCGTCAACCGGGCCCTGCGTGAACTGACCGCGGACGGATTGGTGGTCCGACTCATGGGGGTCGGCACGTTCGTCGCCGAACGAAAGGTCAGCTCGGCACTTTTCGAGGTGCGCAACATCGCCGACGAGGTGGTGCGGAGGGGACATCGGCATCGCAGCGAGGTGGACTTCGTGCGGGCCGAACCTGCGGACGCACTGATCGCCCACCAGCTGGGGGTGCCGGACGGGAGTCCGGTATTCCATTCGCGGCTGGTGCATTTCGAGGACGACCTGGCCATCCAGGTCGAGGACCGGCACGTCAATCCGCAGATCGCACCCGACTACCTCGACCAGGACTTCACGGTGCAGACGCCGAACACCTACCTGATGACGGTGGCGCCGCTCGGCCGAGGGGAGCACGTGGTCGAGTCCGTCCTCGGCACGCCGGAGGAGTGCGTGCTGCTGGGCATCCCCGAGACCGAGCCGTGCTTGCTGATCCACCGTCGCACGTGGTCCGAGGGGAAACTCGTGAGCACGGCCCGGCTGGTGCACCCGGGTTCCCGTTACCGGCTCGAGGGCACCTTCGACGCACAGTGAGGCCCGAGCCGGTCGACCCCGGGGGTC